>CALAJL010000001.1 GCA_937922735.1 uncultured Gammaproteobacteria bacterium
GGCATTAATACTAAATAACGACCCGCTAAGCTCATAAAGGTAGTAAGTGCAGCACCTTTAGTGCCACGTTCTTCACGCTCTACTTGAACGACTATTTGTTGGCCTTCGTGTATTTGATCTTTAACAGAGAATCGCTCACCAGAATTCTTGGAATCACTAAAGTATTCTTTAGAAATGTCTTTGAAAGGCAAAAAGCCATGTCTCGTAGATCCAAAATCTACAAAGGCAGCTTCAAGGCTGGGTTCTACACGGGTGATTACACCCTTATAGATGTTAGCTTTTTTCTGGTTCTGTGAGGGTATTTCGATGTCGAGGTCGTATAGACGTTGTCCGTCGACCATGCCTACACGTAGCTCTTCTTGCTGTGTAGCATTGATTAAAATTCTTTTCATGTTTGGTATTGTCCAAAGTCGTTATCCTTCGGGATTGTTTTTCTAAACAAACGTCCGCACGAACTCTCGCCAAATTTACGTTTTTGGTTAACTTATTGGTAAAACCAGCAGGCAGGAGTTTCTCGGCTGTAAATAACCGAAGGAAATATAAAATTGTGATACTTAGAAAACTTATCATTTATATGTATATGTTTTTGTTATGAGGCGACTGCTTTATTTAAGTTTTCACAGTGCTTCTTACTTACGCGTTACAGAAATAATCTGTAAAGTGTAGAAATTCATTTTGTGCAAAAGAAAAATACGAATTCAAAAATTGATTTGATATGACTTTTTTACACAGTGCGCTAAATCAAAGCTATTGCTTGTATTGCACAATAGGGACTATATCAATCAAAAGCATGAGCAGCAAATATATAACTTGTCGTTTTTATTGCCTTTTTTGCCAATCAGTCCAACAGCCTGTTAAATGGTCATATGTATGCCCATGAACGGTTACGCATGAAAGACAGTCCATCAACTCATACTATCGATGCTGCCAGAGATGGACAGCGAATCGATAATTACTTGTTTACTCGCTTAAAAGGTGTGCCAAAGGGCCTGATTTATCGCTTATTGAGGACGGGAAAGATCCGCGTCAATGGTAAGAAAATTAAGCAAACATACCGTTTGCAAGAGGATGATGAAGTCTTAATACCCAATATTTCAGTTTCAGAGTCAAAGGCTCACATTATAAGTAAGTCAATCAAGCGCAAAATAGAATCCTCAACAATATTTGAAGATGAGAATATTTTAGCAATCAACAAGCCCGCAGGCATCGCGGTGCACCCCGGCTCGAAAGTTTCATATGGAGTAATAGAAGTGTTACGTGCCATACGGCCCGATGCTTCTTATCTCGAATTAGTGCATCGCATAGATCGAGAAACCAGTGGCTGTCTGTTGATTGCAAAAAATAAACATAGTTTGAATGCATTGCATGATTTGTTGCGTAGAGAAGGTCTCAATAATGAAGTAGGCAAGAATTATATTCTGTTAGTAAAAGGTCGATGGAATATGGGTGAACAGGTTATTGATACACCACTTCAGTCTAAAGGGCAGAACGCAGAAGTCGATGATGAAAAGAATACATGGAAAGACGCATATACCATCTTTACTCCCATTGAATATTACAAAGACTTTACCTTGTTAAACGCTGAAATTAAAACCGGCCGTACCCATCAAATTCGGATGCACGCCGCTCAATCCGGCTTTCCTGTGGTGGGTGATGATAAACATGGTGATTTTGCTTTCAATAAAGAATGTAGAAAAATGGGTTTTAAACGTATGTTTTTGCATGCAGCAGAAATATCATTTCATCTGCCTGGAAATAAGCAAAGAACTACTATTACTGCTCCTATGGATCAGGAACTTAAGTCATTTATTGAAGGTCTAGATTCGCGAAAGGATAATTTGTTGAATTGAATGGATTTGATTTCCATCTAACGATGGGGTTTACTGAATTTAACAATAATAAATAGCTCAAATTTATATATTTATGCGGGTGACGAGGCAATATGGAACCAAAAATTAATTTAGATAAAATCTCAAGTGACGACCGATCTTCGCCTGGTTGGGAGCGCGAAACCATAGTTAATCTTGCACAGTCAGGATTAAAAGAACAACGCCGTGCGCGCAGGTGGGGGATATTTTTTAAACTGTTAGGCTTTGCTTACGTAAGTGTATTTTTATTTAGTTTGCTTGCGCCGCAGTTGGCAAATTTTTCCTCTAAAACACAACATACCGCACTAGTAGATCTCGCAGGTGTGATTGCAGATGGTGAAGAAGCGAGTGCTGATAATGTGGTGTCGGGTTTGCGTGCTGCATTTGAAAATTCTAATTCCGCCGCTGTTATTTTGAGAATTAACAGTCCTGGTGGCAGCCCCGTGCAAGCAAGTTACATTAATCGTGAAATTACACGATTACGTGAAATGTATCCTGATAAACCAATCTATGCGGTCGTTTCAGATATCTGTGCATCCGGTGGTGTGTTTGCTGCGGTGGCTACAGATAAAATTTATGCCGACAAAGCGAGTATTGTAGGTTCAATTGGTGTGCGCATGGATGGCTTTGGTTTTGTAGACGCAATTGAAAAGCTAGGTGTAGAAAGAAGACTTATGACAGCAGGTGACCACAAAGGCCTATTAGATCCATTTCAGCCCGAAAGTGAATTCGAAAAGAAACATGTCCAATCATTGTTAGATGAAATTCATCAACAGTTTATAGACGTGGTGGTAGAAGGGCGTGGTGATAAGCTTGCTAAAGATAAGAACATGTTCAGTGGTTTGTTCTGGACTGGCGAGCAAGCATTAGAATTAGGCCTTGTTGATGGTTTTGGTAGTGCAAGCTATGTGGCAAGAGAGGTGGTGGGTGTAGAAGACATTCAAGACTACACTTTTCGTGAAGACGTTTTTCAACGTTTTGCAAAACGTTTAGGCACTGCTATGGTAAAACCAATCACTGAAGCGATGTCATTTCCTGTACTGCGTTAATCGCAACTCAAATTATTTATCTCTTAACTTATTTTAAAGACTAAGAGATAAACTTTTAAATTGATAGAGGTGCTTAATGCACCTCTTTTTTTGAAAGCATTTAATTAACATCTCAAAGCTTTATTTCTTGCGTTTACAGCATTATATTATTGGCATTGGTAAATGCATTTCTATTAATGATAATTGTTAGTTAATGACTATGGGTTATAAGTAGTTAGGAAAAATAAAAATATAAAGGAGTAAAAGTTTAAATGGTTAAGGTAAAGAAGAGTGATATACATGGAAAAGGATTATTTTGCACAAAGAAAATACCTAAAAACCATGTGCTGGGAAAATGTAAAACAAAGAAAACTAAAAAACCCAATGGTTATACATTGTGGTTAGGTAAAAAATCAGTAGATGTAGTGTGTGACCTCAAGTACATCAATCATTCGAAAAAGCCAAACGTAGCATATTACGATGATTTAACTGTTGTAGCGCTTAAGAAAATAAAGCCAGGTGAAGAACTTACTCATGATTACGGATAAGCTTTGATACCATAATGTTTGCAAACAAACCAAAGTGTGAGCCCATGGAAGGGCGAATATGAGGCTCATCATGGATGATGAGTGCAAATTAAG
>CALAJL010000002.1 GCA_937922735.1 uncultured Gammaproteobacteria bacterium
GCCACGGGTTCGCATGCGAAACTTTGGCGCTTCAAGTGTGGACTTTGAGTTGTTATGCTGGATTGGTCAGCCGGTTTTACGTGGTCAGGTGCTGGATCAATTACATTGCGCTGTGTATAAGATGTTTATCGAGCATGACATCGAAATTCCTTATAGTAAGCAAGATGTATACGTAAAGAGTATGCCTAAAGATTAATTGAGCGATTTAATATAACTAACCGATAAAATAATGAAAAAAGCTACAAATGTTGCACAAGTAAAGCCTAATGAAAAAGAAGTAGCATGCGATGGCGGCGGTGGAGCCATGGGTCATCCAATGATCTATTTGCCTTTCGGTAAAAAATCGCAAGTGGACTGTTACTACTGTGGAAAGCGTTTCGAGAAAGTACTGTCTAAATAATAAGCAAATCAACGAGTGTTGCAATTATTAAGGGTCACATTTTTATTAAATTAGCTGCTCTATTTTGGTCACTACCTATCTATAGTAGATAGGAATTAAATGCCTTTGTTTGCACACTAATCTAAAAGCTTTTCGTCTATTAAACGATACTGTACATTTAAATTTAATAAGCAAACTTTGTTAATCAAACACCTATATTAAGTGAGGTTATATGTCTTCGGATAGAATAAGTGTAATGGTTACGGCCGGTAGCCGTGAGCAGTTACAAATGGCAGCCATGGTCGCATCAGTTGGTGCGGTAAGTGGTAATGATGTAACTGTTTTTGTATCAATGAATGCGATGAAATTTTTTGTAAAAGATTCAACTGAAAAAGCACCAGCGGATGGTGAAATGGGTGTTTTACTAGAAGAAAAAAATGCACCTGATTTTAAAGAATTGTTCTCGCAAGCTGTAGAATACGGAGATGCAAAAATTTTCCCATGCTCCATGGCGGTCGATATAATGGGGCTGAAACAGGATGACTTGGAAAGCTTTGTTTCAGAACCATTAGGATTAACGGCATTTTTGGGCGATGCATCTGAAGGCCAAGTTTGGCATTTTTAGTTATAGCCAAGATTTATATTTCAAGGAGATTTACGTGTCAGAAAGAAAAATAGTAGATGCAAAAAATACATTTTGCCCTGGACCTTTAATGGAGCTTATCGGGCAAATGAAAATGGCAGAAATTGGAGACGAGTTAGAAATTTTATCTACCGATCAGGGTTCTGCAGCTGATATACCTGAATGGATTAATAAAGTAGGTCATGAAATGGTAGAAACCTCTGAAAATGATGGTGTCTGGCACATTGTGGTTAAGAAAATCAAATAGGTTTGTCAAATAGGTCTGTAAGCATACTAAGTACTTAAAAATTCAAGATAGAGATAGAGAGGTAATCATGAAAATACTAGTTGTAGGTGGTGGAATGGGTGGAACTATTCTGGCAAACAATCTAGCAAGAAGATTAAGCGGTGAAATCAAAGCGGGTAAGGCGAGTATTACTATGCTTTCTGCATCTGATAAGCATATGTATCAACCAGGTCTGCTATATGTGGCGGTTGGTAAAATGATGCCTGATGAGTTATATCGTGATCAAGTGAGCCTTCTTGAGTCATGCATTACTTTTCGTGTAGATCCCGTAACAAAGTTTAATCTTAAAGAAAATAATGTTCTTACTGAAAGTGGCAAACAGTACGACTACGATATTATTGTAATTTCAACGGGTTCACGTGCACATGCGGAAGGTACTCCTGGTTTAGCTGAAAATGCTTCTCAGTTTTATACTGAAGCGGATGCTGTGAAAATGTTTAGTTCACTACAAAAATTTGAAGGTGGGAAAGTGGTGATCGCGGTAGGAGTGCCACATAAATGCCCGATGGCACCATTAGAAATTACCTTCATGTTGGCGGATTATTTTAAAGAGCGTGGAATCTGGGACAAGGTTCAATTGCATTACACTTACCCAATCGGTCGTGTGCATAGCTTGGAGCCAGTTGCTAAATGGGCGCAGCCAGAGTTTGATCGTCTAGGTATAACTTATGAAACTCTCTTTAATATGAAAGAAGTTCAGCCCGGTAAGATAATTAGCGAAGAGGGAACGGAAGAGGATTATGATTTATTAATCACAGTTCCAGCCCACAAAGGCATGCAAGTAATCGAAGATAATGAGTTAGGTGCTGGAGGGTTTATTCCTACTAATCGAACAAGACTTAATATTGAAGGGTATGAAAATGCGTTTGTTATTGGGGACACTACAAACTTACCTATCAGTAAAGCTGGTTCTACTGCACACTTTGAGGCGGAAGCTTTGGCTGAGAATATTGCTTCCACTATTAAAATTGGTCAACCCGTGCGTGATTATGACGGTAAGGTGTTCTGTTTTATTGAGGCTGGTGAAGGTAGAGCAACCTATGCAATGTTCAATTATCAAAACCCACCTGATCCAAAGGCCCCTACTAAAGGTATTCATTGGTTCAAGACGGCTTATAACAAAATGTACTGGGCCAGCGCGCGCGGTTTACTATAAGGAGACATTGTCATGAGCGAACTTCAGTCAATGCAGACAGAAGCTGAGCGTGTTTTTGAAAGTGCTGCAGACGCACTTTCAGATGATATCGTTGGAAGACTTGGTAGCACCATGGGTGATGGCCTTGTGTTGTTGGATCAAGTTAGTCGAAGTAATTTAGATAAAGCAATTCCATTAATTGATCATCTTGTCGAAACGGGTGATTTAGAGCGCGCAGCAAATTTAGTGCGTGTGCTAGGATCAGCCGGTGATGCAATGAGTGATGATATTGTTGGTCGCTTGGGAGAGATGGCTAACAATTTAATGATTATTGCTGACCGTGTTTCTCGTAATGAGAATATTCACAAGTTGCTTGACTTGCTAGAGCGTGACTACATGGTAGATATGTTAACTAGCGTATGCGAAGCCGCTGCTTCTGCTAAAGCGAGTCATGATGAGCCTTCTGCAGGAGGCGTTATGGGTTTGATGAAGCTTGTGAAAGATCCAGAATTGCAGCAAGCTTTGCAGTTTATGTCTAAGTTTAGTGCAGGTTTCAAAAACAGCTAAACTTATACATATCTACTAAGCTTATACATATCTAATAGATAAAAGCCTCTGCGGAGTTATTTCAGCAGAGGCTTTTTTTGTATGTGATATTTATGTTGTTAATTACTATTAACTCTTTGAGTCAATAATTTTTGCCCAAGTATCGCGAAGTGTGGTGATGCGGTTAAAGACAAGTTTGTCTTTTGAGCTATGTTTGCTGTCTAAACAAAAATATCCTTGCCGTTCAAATTGAATACGGTCTTCTAATGTTATGTTTGCCGCATGCGGTTCTATTTTTGAATTTGTATAAACTGATAATGATGCATCGTTTAATGTGGAAGTGATGTCTTCTACTGCACCAGGATTAGGGACATTAAATAGTCTGTCATAAAGTCGTGTTTCTATATCTATGGCATGTTTAGCAGAAACCCAATGGATGATTCCTTTGAGCTTCTTCTTATTTTTACCAGCACTATCAGGGTCATATTCACATCGCAATTCTGTAATTTCTCCAGCGTCATTTTTAATAACGTCTATACATTTAATATCATAAGCATTGCGCAGGCGAACCTCTTTGCCTGGACCTAGTCGGAAAAACTTTTCAGGTGGTTCTTCCATAAAGTCGTCATGTTCAATGTAGATTGTCTTGGAAAAAGGAATAGATCTTTTTCCTTGCTCTGGTTTTTTTGGGTGATTGGCGGCACTAAAATCTTCTTCCGCATCATCAGGGTAATTTTCAATTACTACTTTTAGTGGATTTATTACACACATCAATCTATTGGAGCGTGGATCAAGGTCTTCTCTAATACAGTTTTCTAAAGCGCTCATTTCAATGAATGCATCTTTTTTTGTAATACCAATACGATCACAAAATTCGCGTATAGATTCAGGCGTGATGCCGCGTCGGCGCATACCTGAAATGGTAGGCATGCGAGGGTCGTCCCAGCCATCAACATGTTGTTCATTTACAAGCAGATTTAATTTTCGTTTACTGCTAATTGTGTACTCTACAGACAATCTGGCAAATTCTATTTGCTGTGGGTGGGATGGCGTATTTAGCTCATCTAACACCCAATCATATAATGGACGATGATCTTCAAATTCCAATGTACATAGAGAGTGAGTAATGTTTTCTAATGAATCAGATATGCAATGTGTGTAATCGTACATTGGATAGATGCACCATTTGTCTTGCGTTCTTGGATGGGTGGCGTATTTGATACGGTATAAAACAGGATCGCGCATATTAATATTGCCTGATGACATATCTATTTTTGCACGCAATACATGTTCGCCTTCTTTGTACTTGCCTGCTCGCATATCAGTGAACAGTTTTAAGTTTTCATCTATGCTGCGATTGCGATATGGGCTTTCAATACCAGGTTCGGTTAGTGTGCCACGCTGTTTGCGAATATCTTCAGCATCAAGGCTGCATACATAAGCTTTGTTTAACCTTATAAGTGCTGTTGCATATTCGTATAATTTTTCAAAATAATCAGATGCATGGTGAAGTTCAGACCATTCAAAACCTAACCACTGCACATCTTTTTTGATGGCGTCAATATACTCTTGGCTTTCTTTTTCAGGGTTGGTGTCGTCAAACCTGAGATTGCATTGACCCTTGTAGTCGTGAGCCACACCAAAATTTAAACAGATCGATTTAGCATGCCCAATATGTCGATCCCCATTGGGTTCTGGTGGAAAACGGGTGACTACCTTGCCGTCATTTTTCCCGCTTGCAATATCTTGATCAATGATATTGCGAATAAAATTTGATGGCTGTTCTGAAGTATTGCTCATGTATGCTGTTGTTGCTGTATTTTTAGAATATTATATATTTATTAGAAGAATAAAATCAGGAAATAAAAAGGTATATCGTGAATCCACTCTTAAAAAAGATTTTAATTATTGGTGCACCACTTTTGTTGCGCAAGTTATTTCGCGGCAATAAGATATTTAAAAAAACAGGTTTAGTATTGTTACTAGTTATTGCTGCTATATGGCTTTTTATTCAGTATCCCTTTAGCTTAACGCAACCCGATCTCGGTACTCATTATCCAAATGACTCGTTGCCAGAAAAGGTTGCTCTGTCTGACATTCGTTC
>CALAJL010000003.1 GCA_937922735.1 uncultured Gammaproteobacteria bacterium
ACCGTTATGACCATAACCTGGCGGTACGTAAAGTATATCGCCTGGTTCTAAAACCCATGTATCGACCGCATTAAATTCACTTAGAATCGATACCGGTAGATTTTTAATCAGCGATGAATGTTCATCATATTGCTTTCCCACCTGCCATTTTCTTTTGCCACTTGTTTGAACTAAAAATACATCATAATTATCGAAGTGAGGGCCGACGCCACCACCATGGCTAGCATAACTGACCATAAGGTCATCGATACGCCAACGAGGTATAAAGGTAAACAAATCTAAAAACGTAGCAGCTTGTGGCAGCCAATGATCTACGGCTTGTACTAACAATGTCCAATGTGATGTAGGTAGAGTAGAGAAATACTCTTCACTAAATGGGCCATGTTCTAACTTCCATTCGTTTGTTGATTTATTTTGTATAACGATGCGTGATTCGATATTTTCTTCGCACGCCAGACCTGCAAGTACATCTGCTGCTACAGGTGAGGTAACATTTGGTAATGCATTTCTAATTAACAAAGGTTTCTTTTGCCAATATTCAGATAGGAATGTAGTAAGTGGCATTGCGCCTAGGGGTGCGGGATTCATTGTGTTAATGATCTTTTAACATTGTGATATGTGGAATGTTATCTTCTAAATACATTTCGGATATTTTTTTAAATCCAAAGTTTTCATAAAAATCTTTTAAATGTTCCTGGGCACTGATTTTAATATTGAGGTCTGGCCAGATGTTAGCGGCTTCTTCTAAACATTTTTCCATAAGCAAAGTTCCAAAACGTTGATGGCGTGAAGATGCATCTACAGCAAATCTTCCAATATTAACCTCGGGATACCGTACACCAGGTGAAAGCAGACGAGCATAGGCAAATAACGTTGAATTGCAGTGTGCAGTTATATGTCGAGTCTCAATATGTGTGTCTTTATCGTCGAGCTCAGGGTAAGGGCAGTTTTGTTCAACTACAAATATATCTACTCTAAATTTTAATAGTTCATAGAGCTCATGATTGCTCAGCTGTTGAAATAATCTAGATTGCCACTGAAGAGTTTTCATAATCTAAAGTTTATATCTTGTTTCGATTAAATAGATGAGCAAAAAAAACCCGCTTAGGCAATGCGCTAAGCGGGTTTGTCATGCTAAATAAGTAACTTATTTATTTTTAGCTTCAGCACGCTCTTTTGCTTGTTTGATCACGACTTCCGCTACGTTTTTAGGGCATGGGGAATAGTGTGAGAATTCCATTGAGAACTGACCACGGCCCGATGTCATCGTACGCAAATCACCAATATAGCCAAACATTTCTGAAAGAGGCACATCTGACTTAATGCGGGTACCGGTTAAGCCTGCGTCTTGCGACTTGATCATGCCACGACGGCGGTTTAAGTCACCGATTACGTCACCTACATGATCTTCTGGTGTGAAAACATCTACTTTCATAATAGGCTCTAATAATTGTGGGCCCGCTTTAGGAATGGATTGTCTGTAGCCTGATTTGGCGGCGAGTTCAAATGCGATGGCGGATGAATCCACAGCGTGGAATGCACCATCCATTAACGTCACTTTCACATCCAAGCATGGATATCCTGCTAAGGTGCCTGTTTCCATCATGCTTTCAAAGCCCTTTTGAACTGCAGGCCAGAATTCACGTGGAACATTACCACCCGTTACTTTAGATTCAAATTCATAGCCTGTGCCTGGTTCTGCTGGTTCAATAATGTAATCAATTTTACCAAATTGACCCGAACCACCAGATTGTTTCTTATGTGTGTAACTATCTTCAATACGTTGTGTAATCGTCTCGCGGTAGGCAACTTGTGGAGCGCCTGCGACTACTTCTACTCCGTGAGTACGTTTAAGAATATCGATTTTAATATCTAAGTGCAGTTCACCCATACCTTTAAGAATCGTTTCACCACTGTCTTCATCAGTATGGACGTGGAATGAAGGATCTTCTGCAATCATTTTTCCTAATGCAACGCCCATCTTCTCTGAGGCCGCTTTATCTTTTGGCGAGATAGCCATAGAAATAACAGGATCAGGGAATACCATTGGCTCTAATGTCGCAGGATGGTTTGGGTCACACAGTGTGTGGCCAGTTTGCACATTCTTCATGCCTAGCACGGCAACAATGTCACCTGCTTGAGCTGATTCGAGTTCAATACGATCTTCGGCATGCATTTCTACAATTCGGCCGATGCGTTCACTTTTGCCAGTGAAGCTATTCATCACCGTCATACCTTTTTCTAATTTACCTGAGTAAATTCGTATAAAGGTTAGAGCGCCGTAACGGTCGTCCATAATCTTAAATGCCAAGGCGCGCAATGGTTTGCTTGGATCTACAACAGCTAGCTCACCCGTTTCATTACCTTCTAAATCAACTTCTGGTTGAGGCGGCACTTCATTAGGGGCAGGAAGGTAATCCACCACGGCATCTAATATAAGTTGGACACCTTTGTTTTTGAATGCTGAACCGCAATAGGTTGGGAAGAAGCTAAGTCCAATCGTGCCCTTACGTATACACGCTTTTAATGTTTCGTTGCTGGGCTCTTCACCATCTAGATATTTTTCCATCGCTTCGTCATCTTCTTCAAGCGCGGTCTCTACCATTTCTTCACGGTACTGCTCCACTTTCTCTTTCATGTCTTCTGGAACATCTTCTTCTTTATACTTCATTGGGTCATCAGAACCATCCCAAATCCATGCTTTGCGAGTCATTAAATCAACCATACCCACAAAATTATCTTCTGTGCCGATAGGTAAGGTCATTACAAGTGGCTTTGCACCGAGTACTTGTTTAATTTGGTCGACTACGCTGTAGAAATTTGCACCTAATCGGTCGAGCTTATTCACAAATATAATGCGCGCTACGGCAGACTCGTTTGCATAACGCCAGTTTGTTTCAGATTGTGGTTCTACACCGCCAGATCCACAGAATACTCCGATGCCGCCATCCAATACTTTTAATGAACGGTATACTTCAATAGTGAAATCAACGTGTCCCGGAGTATCAATAATATTTAATCGATGATCTTTCCAGAAGGTGCTGGTTGCCGCTGATTGAATGGTGATGCCACGTTCGCGCTCTTGATCCATGAAATCTGTAGTCGCTTCACCATCATGAACTTCACCAATTTTATGTATTTTTCCGGTTAGGCTGAGTATGCGCTCTGAGGTGGTGGTTTTACCCGCATCCACGTGTGCAAAGATGCCAATGTTTCTGTAGTTAGATAGATCGCTCATTACCGTTACCTTTGTATAATAAATTCAATGTGTTATGAATATAAGTTCATGTGTCTAATAAGGCGAAAGTTTACTTGATTGCGAGAATCTAAGCAGCATTATTTGCACAAAATTATTAATTAATTGCTTCTAAAGCACGAAAGGCGCGAATTCTGTCTTATCTATTACAATGCTTCAATAGAGCTGACGGGGTAAATAGACAATTCATATGAATGAGTAAGCTGGAAGCCTGATTTAGAAGACTATTTTAACTATGCCACTTATAAAGACATCATTAGCCGAAGCCATCGATATTCCTGCTTGGCTTGAACAAGATCGAAAGAAGGGTTGGCAATCTAGAATCCGACGCGACCAGGAAATCTGTCACCAAGCTGATGCAGATTCCAAGCATGAAACTGAACGAGTATTGAAGTGGTGGTCTCATGTTAAGCCAAAAAGTGATGAAAACAGCTCCGGCCAGGTATTAGCGTCCATTTTTAAGCGCGTGAGTTGGATCGCATGGATTATTGGATTTATGGCCGGCATCGCGCTGGCGACATCGTTGCTGCATTACGATGGCACGCATCCTATAAATGTATTGGTGCTTTTGATTATATTGGTGCTAATACCACTGCTGTTGTTTTTGCTCTCATTACTAATTCCTATTTTTAGTAGTAATAGTGTAATGAGCAGCTTGAATGTAGGTAGTCAGGCTTTTGCATTGATTAAAAGAAAGAATCCTGTCTTGCAAGAATTTTTCTCTAGCGGTCGCAGTGATAATACTAGAGATACCTTATTACGCTGGAAGTTATTGTTGTGCTCGCAACAGTTCGGTATAGCACTTGCAGTGGCAGCATTGCTTACTTTATTAGCAAAAGTGAGTTTCAGTGACCTGGCTTTTGGTTGGAGCACTACTTTAGATTTTCAGTCCTCAAGCCTAACTCCATGGATACAAGCCTTCGCTTCGCCTTGGTCTGCATGGTTGCCGGAAGCAGTACCATCTAATCAGCTAATTGAACAATCACGATTTTATAGATTGGATGATGGTGTAAGAACGTTATCTGCAGATATTTTAACCGGTTGGTGGAAATTTATCGCCATGTGTTTGCTGGTCTATGGCATAGGATTTAGAGTTTTAGCGGCTTGGTTGGCAAGGGTGAAGTATAAAGCAGCAACTGAAAGCATGTTAATGCAGCACTCTGAAACTATTGCATTGTTAGAGCGTTTCAATGCACCGTTAAATCTAAATGATGTAGCTCCGGTGGTGACTGTAGATAGTAATTCGATAAATAATTCTGATAAAAATTTTAATATTGATCTGGTTGATTTTGATTTTACGTCGGTCGATATCGTCATTCTTTGGAACTTTACAAACTTATTTGAAACTGATGCACAACATGAAAATGTAATTGAACTTACAAGTGAAGACGCATTGCAACTTGATAAAGATCACTTTAAAAATTATGAAAATCATCCAATCAAAAAAATACATATCATTACTAAATCATGGGAACCACCATTACTAGAGTTTCACGATCTGATCATTAGTATAAGAGAACGGTTTGGGCCACAACCCATTATCTCGGTTCAACCTATTGCTGCAAATATGTATCAACCAGAACAAGTTGATGTGGAAATATGGAGACATAGTTTAGCAAAGCTACAAGACCCTAAGGTGTACGTACAATGACACCAACTTTTGCAGTAGTCGGCCACCCCAACAAAGGTAAGAGTAGTATTGTTTCTACTTTAGTGGAGTCGAGTGGAATTCAAATTTCTAATATTCCTGGCACAACGGTAGATAGCGAAACCTACCCAATGCGAATTAAAGATAATGTGTTGTATGAGCTGGTGGATACACCAGGATTTCAACGTCCAAGAAAAGTATTGGCGTGGCTTGAAAAAAATAGTAAGAGTGCAGATGATCGCCCACAAACTGTCGCGAAATTTGTGGAAACATATCAACATGATAAAAACTTTCATGATGAATGCGAATTATTAAAACCATTGCTAGGTGGTGCAGGCATTTTATATGTTGTGGATGGATCAAAACCTTATGGTGTGGAATATGAAGCTGAAATGGAAATATTGCGTTGGACGGGCCGTCCGAGAATGGCATTGATCAATCTGATTGGTGAGGGTGATTATATAGAAGAGTGGAGAACGGCATTAGATCAATACTTTGCCATTGTGCGCGTATTTGATGCTATGCATGCAGATGCTAGCAAGCGCATAGGTTTGCTAAAGAGCTTCGCCGAATTAAATGAAGCATGGCAACCATCATTATTAAATGCAGTAAATATATTAGAAGTTGATCAAATACAAAGATATAAGCGATCTGCCAAAGTAATTGCGAGTTTACTCACAAGTGCTCTAACCGCTAAGCAAAGCAAAATGGTTGCGGAAGATGTAGATCCTGCCCCTATAATTGAAAAATTAACAGAAGCACTAAAAGAAAACTTGCGTAAATTGGAGCAAAAAGCACGCAAAGAAATAGAGTACATTTATCGTCATCAACATATTGAGCGTAAAGAGAGCACGATGGAATTGTTAGCGCTAGATTTATTTTCTTCTGAATCGTCAGAACTGTTTGGGTTATCTAAATCTCAAATTATTACTAGCGGAGCAGCTTCCGGTGCAGTCGCTGGGCTAGGAATAGATGTCATGTTGGGCGGTGCGTCATTATTACTCGGCTCGAGCATTGGTGCCTTAATAGGGGGTGTTTCTGCTTTATTCGGTTCAGAAAAGTTAGGTAAGGTGAAAGTGTTAGGTAAAACGCTAACCGATAGAAATTTAAATGTAGGTCCAGTAAAAGATGTAAATTTGCCATATATTTTACTAAGCAGGGCGCTCATGCATCATCAATTAGTTTCAGAACGAAACCACGCCATACGCGAAGCGCTCGTCATGGAAGCAGAAAGCGCTCAACACATTTCCCAAAATATTCCAGACGAAACTAAAAAGCAGCTGGATAAAATATTTTCAACTATCCGACAACGCGGTTATGACACAGGCAATAAGGCATTACGAGATATTATAGAAGTATTATTGACTGAAAATATGAAAGCAGACATGCAAAAGTAATATTTAGGAGGCATCTGGTTGGAATCAATAAGAGACATACTTAGAATGTTTGCTAACGACCAAAAGCGGACATTTGCAGCGGGTTGTTATATTCTATTTACTAAAAAAGATAAAATAATATGCAAGCTGACTTGCTAACTAAAGTAATTCTACCTCTCTCTCTTTTCTTCATTATGTTTGGAATGGGAATATCTTTACGGCCACTAGATTTTAAGAAGATTATTACATCTCCCAAAGCTGTGGTCATTGGGGTTTGTGCGCAAATGCTCTTGCTACCATTGA
>CALAJL010000004.1 GCA_937922735.1 uncultured Gammaproteobacteria bacterium
GAAACACATTTTTGGGAGCTTGAGGATTGTGGCGCCCCAGATACTGGCTATGGATACTATGCAATGTTAGCGCTACTACTAGTACCGCCAATGTGGGAGAAGTTTATTAAACCTAAACTTGCAGATTGGGATGAAAATAGAGCAAGTGAGGCAGAACGTAAAATAGCAGCGCGAATGAACTATCTTGCAGGTTGGCACGATATGCCCTTGTGCGATAAATCATAATAAAAACTAATTAATTCTGAGGTAATGCACATGTCAAAAGTTCAACAAGCTTTGCTCGCAATCGCAGCCTTCACTGGAGTATCAGGATATCTGCTCTATATGCTTGGAATAGGAGAACATCATGCTAACCCGCTATGGGCACTTGGCACTTCGATAATCTTTTTGGTAATTCTATTGGTAGATGTATGGATGTTTTTTGCAATCTCTGGAGAAGATGCATTTAAATGGGATCCTGAATCCTGATATCCATTATAGTAAAATAGAAAAAGCTGCAGAGTTGAAATACTGTGGCTTTTTTTTTGAAGAAAATTAGTTAGATTCAAACTTAATCTTTAAACTGCTCCAGATCAATTTTTATATGAGTAAATCTATAATGAATAAAATGACAATAATCATATTACTTATGTGTTTACCGATCTTGGCTAATGCAACCAATGGCTATTTCACGCATGGTACAGGGTTAATTAATCGTTCACTTGCGGGTGCTGGTGTCGCTTTGCCACAAGATGCAATGGCGGGTGCTACCAACCCTGCAGGTATGGCATTTGTGGGTAATCGTTTTGATATTGCTGCGGTACTGTTTCGCCCGGACCGCGGTTATTCTGCGGGTTCAAGTCTTGCGAATGGTAATGGTGGAGCATTCACAGTTGGGCCTGATTCTGAAGACAGTGGTGATGCTACATTTTTCATTCCAAGCTTTGGTATTAACTATATGCTCACCGAGCGTGATGCCATAGGATTGTCGGTATACGGTAATGGTGGGTTAAATACCTCATATGATGGTGGCACTGCTTCATTTGATCCAACGGGAGGTGTTGTCGGTGCAACCTTTCCTGGCACATTCGGTGCAGGCACTGCAGGTGTGGATTTAATCCAACTATTTTTTAATTTTTCTTATGCACATAAATTTTCAGAAAAATTTTCTGTAGGAATTAGCCCAATATTTACTATTCAATCCTTTCGTAGCAATGGCCTTGATGCTTTTGGTGGCTTCACTAAAACCTTTGCTGAAAGTGGTGCTACGGTTATGCCAACCAACCTATCTGGTAATGGGCAAGAGTATACCTATGGTGGTGGAGTGCAGATTGGTGTCTTAGCTAAAGACGTTGCTGGATCTGCTGACTTTGGTATTTCATATCGTTCAAAAATCTGGATGGATGAATTTGATGATTATTCCGACCTGTTTGCAGAAGACGGTGATTTTGATGTACCGCCTACTCTTTGGGCGGGCTTTGCAGTTGATTTGACCGATAAGTTAACTCTCGTCGCAGATTACCAGAAAATTTGGTACGAAGAAGTGGATTCAATTAGTAACGATATTCAAAATTTGTTTGCTTGCCCGACTGCAGGGCTAGGTGGAACGGATGTTGAAAGTTGTTTAGGTGGAAATAATGGAGGTGGTTTTGGTTGGGATGATATCGATATTTTCAAGATAGGTTTGCAGTGGCAAACCCATTCAGATGTCACCATGCGTTTTGGATATAGCCACTCGGATAATCCAATTGATGATGATCAGGCATTGTTTAATATATTGGCGCCCGGTGTAGTTGAGGATCACATTACTATAGGCGCCACGATTAAAACTAATGGCATGGGTGAAATTAATTTGGAAGCTATGCATGCACTACATAACTCTGTTAAGGGCTCAAACCCATTTGACCCAACTCAAGAGATTCGTATTCAAATGGATCAGTTTGAAGTGGGAATCGGTTGGTCGAAGGAATTTTAAATGCAAGATAAAGAAACTAATGAAAGCATGTATTACATTGCACAGACAGAAAAATTGTTTAATCAAGCAACTAATGATTTAGAGGCGGCGGTAAAAAAACATGGATTTGGTGTGCTACACATTCATGACTTAGGCAATACATTACGAAGTAAAGGTGTAGATTTCAAAGAAGAATGTAAGGTATTTGAAGTGTGTAATCCTCAGCAAGCTGCAAAGGTATTGTCTGCAGATATGCGTCTCAATATGGCATTACCGTGTAGAATTTCTGTCTATACAGAAGGTGGGAAAACGAAAATTGGTTTAATTAAACCAGAAAAAATGTTGTCAGCACTTTCTCAAAATGAACTTCTAGCAGAAACCGCTAATGAGGTAGAGGTCAAGACCATTCAAATGATAGAAGAGTCAAAGGGCTAGTCACATACTAGTTCTATATACGTTAGCTTAATTATTATGAAGCCTATAATTGATAAGTTACATGACGACCATATTAACTTTATTAAACTTTTAGAGTTTCTCGAAACTCAAAAAAACTTATTGAAAAGCTGTCAGCAAATAGATATTGAGTCTATTCTAGATGCAATTCAGTACATGAAAGAATATCCTGATTTGGTTCATCATCCTTTAGAGAATGTAGTGTTCAAATATTTTTTAGCAGACCATGATGAAGTGTGTGATGAGCTAAAAGCCTTGTTGCAGGAGCATGATGAATTACCAGTACTAACCGATAAACTTATGGAAATGCTACAAAGTGCCTTAGCGGCTGTGCCTCAAAAAAGAGAGGAACTATGTCGATACTTAGAAGAGTATATTGTTATACAAAAAGAACATATGAACAAAGAAGAATCGCTAGCATATCCCACAATAAAGTCTGTTCTTAATGACCATGATTGGGAAAATATTAGTAGCGAATTAGAGTTTATTAAAGACCCTTTATTTGGAAATAACGTTAAAAAGTCTTACCAGGCTTTATTGCAAAAAGTTATAGGCTAAAAAAAAGGGAGCAGAGGTTGCTCCCTTAAATAACCACCATAGTGGTGGCCCCATAACGCCGGTTAACTACTACATTAAATCTATTGTCTCTACATCGTTCACTGGTATGGAACGATAGTGAGTAACTTCTTTTGTTGCAGTATCCATTGTTAATTCGAAATAAATATTTTTTTGCTGGTTATAAACCTTAATAGTTTCTGTACCATTCTCTTTGGTTACATATGCCTGGTTTAACATGGTATTTTCCATTATGACGGGCTTACCAGGTTAGCGCTCCGCCAGTTTGGTACTCGGTTACACGTGTTTCAAAGAAGTTCTTTTCTTTCTTGAGGTCTAAAATTTCAGACATCCAAGGGAAAGGATTGCTAGTATTTTCATACTGTTGAGGCAGACCAATCTGTGAAAAACGTCGGTTGGCAATGTACTGTAGGTATTCTTCAAACATTGGGGCATTCAGACCTAAGATGCCACGAGGCATGGTGTCATATGCATATTGTGTTTCAAGATCTACACCGCTCTTAATTAAATCAATCATTTCTTGTTGGAACTCATCAGTCCACAAGTGTGGGTTCTCTAATTTAATTTGGTTGATTACGTCGATGCCAAAGTTCATGTGCATAGATTCATCACGCAAAATATATTGGAATTGCTCTGCAACGCCAGTCATTTTGTTGCGTCGTCCCATAGAAAGTATTTGCACAAACCCTACATAGAAGAAAATGCCTTCAAACACTACATAGAAGGCAATTAAGTCACGTAGTAAGCGCTGGTCGTCTTTAACAGTGCCGGTGTGAAAGTCTGGATCACCTAAGCTGTTGGTGTATGGTAGTGCCCATTCAGCTTTTTTAGCTACAGACGGTACTTCGCGGTACATATTGAAGACTTCGCCTTCATCTAATCCTAAAGACTGAATGCAGTATTGATATGCATGGGTGTGAACCGCTTCTTCAAACGATTGACGCAATAAATATTGACGACACTCAGGGTTAGTGATGTGTTTGTAGACCGCTAACACTAAGTTATTTGCTACGAGTGAATCGGCTGTGGAGAAGAAACCAAGGTTGCGTTTAATTACAGTACGCTCGTCTTCAGTTAAGCCTTCTGAGTCTTTCCATAGTGAAATATCTGCATTCATATTGACTTCTTGAGGCATCCAATGGTTTGAACAACCATCTAAATACTTCTGCCAAGCCCACTCATACTTGAAAGGTACAAGTTGATTAAGGTCGGCACGGCAATTGATGATTTTCTTGTCATCGACTTGGATGCGTTCAGCACCCATCTCTATGTTTTCTAAACCTGTTACCCCTCCACCTTCTGTAGTGCTTTTATCTTCAGTGCTTGGTTGCTCTTCTGCAGCTATTTCATCTCTTAAATTTTGTAGTGCTTGAGTCGCTTTAGTAATAGCGGTGTTACTAGGATTGGCAACCACCTCTTCAAAAGTGTGTGGTTGTGATTCAGGGGATGAAGTATCTGGGTTCGTTAACACAGGCACATCAGGTGGTGTATCTGTGAATACAGCCGGCGCGGTAGCGCTTGTGGTGATGCGTGCATCAGCGATTGGATCTTCCCAGTTTTGCATAATTTCTTTCTCCTCTAGTTAAACCAAACGTATAAAAAGTATTTCTTAGTCTGGTTTTGGTCAAACGTAATATATCTTTAGTCTATTGGCAGGCTTCACAATCTGGATCTAAGATTGAGCATGCTTGCGGTGCAACGGATCCATTGCTAACAGCATTGAGTTTGCTTTCTCGGCCTTCAACAGTGCTCTTTTCTACATGTGTAGCGCCCATGGAACGTAAGTAGTAAGTAGTTTTTAGGCCACGTACCCAGGCTAACTTATACAGGTTGTCTAGCTTTTTACCTGAAGGTTCTGACATGTATAAATTGAGTGATTGTGATTGATCAATCCATTTTTGACGGCGTGAGCCTGCTTCAACTAACCAACGTGGATCGACTTCAAATGCAGTTGCATATAGATCTTTTATGTCTTCAGGTACACGATCAATTGCTTGCACACTACCATCGTAATATTTGAGGTCATTGGCCATGACTTCATCCCAAATACCGCATTGTTTTAAATCGTTAATCAAATGTGGGTTGGTCACGGTGAATTCACCTGACAAATTCGATTTCACATATAAATTTTGATAAGTAGGTTCGATGCTTTGTGTCACGCCACAAATATTAGAAATAGTTGCGGTGGGTGCAATCGCCATGGTGTTTGAGTTACGCATACCAACGGTTTGCACACGTTTGCGTAAGCTGTCCCAATCCATAGTACTGCTGCGGTCTTGTTTTAAGTAATCACCACGACCTTGTTCTAATAACTCGATCGAGTCGATAGGTAGAATACCTTGATCCCATAATGAACCTTTATACGTTGCATAGACGCCGCGTTCTTCTGCTAAATTACTAGAAGCTTGAATCGTAAAATAACTGATTGCTTCCATCGAGTGATCAGCAAATTCTACAGCTTCTTGTGAGCTATAAGAGATGCGTTGCTTATAAAGTGCATCTTGGAAGCCCATCAGGCCTAAGCCTACTGGACGATGACGTAAGTTAGAGCGTTTGGCCTTATCTACGCTGTAGTAGTTGTACTCAATCACGTTATCTAACATACGCATAGCCGTAGAAATGGTTTTTTCTAGCTTGTTAAGATTTAATCCATTCTTGTCTATGTGTGCAGGAAGGTTAACCGAACCAAGATTACACACCGCGATTTCATCATCCTTAGTATTAAGTGTAATCTCAGTGCATAAATTAGAAGAGTGCACCATGCCTGTGTGTTGTTGAGGAGAACGCAAGTTACACGGGTCTTTAAATGTAATCCAAGGATGGCCTGTTTCGTATAACATGCCGAGCATTTTGCGCCATAGGTCATTGGCACCTAATCTCTTGAAGTTTTTAATTTCACCGTTGTCAGCCATTCGCTCATAAGCTTTATAACGCTCTTCAAAAGCTTTGCCGCTTAAGTCATGTAGATCCGGTGTTTCGTGTGGTGAAAACAATGTCCATTGTTTGTCTTCACTTACGCGCTTCATGAATAAGTCTGGTACCCAGTTGGCAGTGTTCATGTCATGTGTGCGACGACGATCATCACCTGTGTTCTTGCGTAAATCTAAAAACTCTTCAATATCTAAGTGCCAAGATTCTAGGTAGGCACACATAGCACCTTTACGTTTGCCGCCTTGATTTACAGCAACAGCTGTATCGTTAGCTACTTTTAGAAATGGAACCACACCTTGTGATTTGCCATTTGTACCTTTGATGTGTGCACCCATTGAACGAACCGGTGTCCAATCATTGCCTAAACCACCAGCAAACTTGGATAACATGGCATCGTCTTGAATGGCTTCAAAAATGCCATGTAGATCATCTGGCACGGTAGTTAAGTAACAAGAAGATAATTGTGGACGTAAAGTGCCAGAATTAAATAAGGTTGGTGTTGAGCTCATGAAGTCAAAAGAAGATAACAACAGATAGAACTCAATCGCGCGTTCTTCGCGTTCAACTTCGTTTAGTGCTAAGCCCATGGCTACACGCATGAAAAATGCTTGTGGTAACTCGAAACGCGTATCTTCATTTTGAATGAAGTAACGGTCATACAACGTCTGCATGCCAAGGTAGGTGAACTGATGATCGCGCTTGGGTTGTAGTGCTTTACCAAGTTTTTTTAGATCATACTCACTCGCAAGTTTTGGATCTAAAAGTTCTAGTTCAATAGCTTTATGAATATAGTTTTCAAAATAGTCAGCATACTGATAAGACATTTCTTTGAAAGTGGCTTCTGATGGCACGTCATAAACAAAGGTAAGTGCTTCGCGACGTAGAGTGTCTAATAATATACGTGCGGCAACATAGGTATAGTTTGGCTCTTTCTCAATCAATGTACGTGCGCTCATGGTAACCGCAGTACCGACTTCGCCTTCTGGAATGCCGTCGTATAAGTTGCGTAAGGCTTCGTCAATGATGGGTCGAGCTGATACATCCGCTGTGTCTGTACAAGCTTCTTCAATCATGCGAGCTAGACGTTCTATATCAAGAGGTTTTAGTGCTCCAGCGGCATCTTTAACGTTTAGATTTGGGGTATCGTTTTCTTGTTGGCTGGCTTTAGCAACCAGTTCTATTTGCATGCGCTCTTGAGCACGTTCATCTCTGTACAAAACATAGGCACGTGCAATTTTATGATGCTCACTGCGCATCAGGGCTAGTTCTACCTGATCTTGAATATCTTCTATATGGAACGTGCCACCTTGAGGGCGGCTGCGTGACAGCGCATAGAAGACTGTATCAGTAATCTCATCAACCATCTCATGAATGCGTGTTGAGGCAGCGGCATGTCCGCCTTCAACTGCTAAAAACGCTTTGGTAACCGCAACCTTGATCTTCTCGCGATCAAAGGTAGTTACTTTGCCGTTACGGCGAATTACACGATATTGACCTGGTGCTGTCGCAGCGATCTGAAGTTCGTTATGTGTATTATTTTCTTGGGATGTCTGTGGGGTTTTTTCTTCGGCAATAGTAGTGACTTCTGACTGCATTGGTTCTCTCAGCTTAAATTTATAAGTTATTGTTTTTAAGTCCTTTTTTTCACGCGTCCTTAGAATTATTTTTATAGCTTCAGATTAACTGAATAGGGCTGCTGTGAAGAGGGATTACTATAAATTGGGGTGTGAATTCCGTCAAGCACAACATCTTGTGTGTATTCCACGGAATAAGCTGTGGATAACCGGTTGGTTTATGACAAATTGATTAAAATATCCTGAACGTTCGTGTGGTTAGTAAAAAGCAAGCTTTATTTCACGCTTCTGACTTAAAATATTTCAATTAGATTAATAAAAAAGTTTTATAAATTTTTTTCGTTTTTATGTGCTGGTTCACACTGAATCGAGCAAAAACGACCGTTTAAATTTTTCGAAAAAATTTTCTCATTCAAAAAATTGAATTCAGAGATATTAAGTAAAGAAAATGTTTGCGTCATGATGGAAGCCGCTTATTAAAGTCACGTCATTTTAAATAATTAAATAATGTAATTACATGCAATTTCGTTCAAGAACTGAAGAACCGCACAAACAACGAACAGATTTTAAGAATTTGTTGAAAATGTTTCCTTATATATGGGCATATCGTTGGCGGGTGCTTATTGCATTAGCATGTTTAGTGATCGCTAAGGTGGCAACTGTTGCTGTGCCCTTAATCTTAAAGCGCATCGTTGACTCTTTAGATGTTGAGGCGAGTTTATTGCTATTGCCATTAGGTTTGTTGTTAGCGTACGGCGCATTGCGATTAACCACCGCTTTATTTAACGAATTACGTGATGTGTTATTTGCGCGTGTGCGTTATCGCGCGATCCAAAAACTTTCTACCCGTGTATTGGAACATTTACATAATCTACCATTACGCTTTCATTTGGAACGACAAACAGGATCGATTACGCGTGACTTAGAGCGTGGTACTCAGAGCCTATCTTCGATTATTAACTATATGGTATTTATTATTGTGCCAACTTTTGTCGAGCTGGGATTAGTGGCTGCCATATTGTTAAGTGCTTATGCGTTGAAGTTTTCTGTAGCCACGTTGATTACTATTGTTCTTTACATAGGGTTTACCTTGTTAGTTACAAACTGGCGAATGAAATATCGTCATGAAATGAATCGCTTGGACTCACAGGCTAACTCAATTGCCGTAGATAGCCTGCTGAATTATGAAACGGTGAAATATTTCAATAATGAACGCTATGAGTTGTCACGTTATGGCGAAACACTTTCGCAGTGGGAAAATGCTGCAGTAAAAAGTATTACTACCATGTCGATGCTAAATTTTGGCCAGGCATTTATTATTGCAATAGGTGTAACCATCATAATGATATTTGCTGCAGGTGGGGTTGCTGATGAAAGCATGACCTTGGGGGATTTGGTGTTGGTAAATGCATTGATGCTGCAATTGTTTGTGCCACTAAATACTTTAGGTATTGTTTATCGGCAAATAACCTATTCATTAGCAGACATGGATATGTTGGTGAAGCTATTGCAGCAAGATACTGAAATTAATGATGTGCAAAATGCAGGCTCTCTAAGTGTAAGTGCCGCTAACATTGAGTTTGAAAATGTTTCCTTCTCTTATAACGAAGATCGTGAAATTCTTCATGATGTTTCAATGATGATTCCTTCCGGACACAAGGTTGCAGTGGTTGGAGCTTCGGGTGCAGGGAAGTCAACCATCGCGCGACTACTTTTTCGTTTCTATGATGTAACAGAAGGAGCGGTACGCATTGATGGTCAAGATGTTCGAGAATGTACTCAGCAAAGTTTGCATGAAAATATTGCGGTTGTACCTCAAGATACGGTTTTATTCAATGAGAGTATTTATTTTAACATTCAGTATGCTAAACCTGATGCAACAAAAGCAGAGATTGAACAAGCCGCAAGGCTGGCCAACATTCATGACTTTATTGAGCAGTTGCCTCAACAGTACGAAACTATTGTGGGTGAGAGAGGCTTAAAGCTGTCGGGTGGCGAAAAGCAGCGTATAGCCATTGCGCGTGCTGTGTTAAAAAATCCAAGGATAGTGATTTTTGATGAAGCAACATCTAGCTTAGATTCTCAATCGGAAAGTATGATTTTGAATGCAATGCAAGAGGTCACTCAAGGAGTCACGACACTGGTGATTGCGCATCGTTTATCTACAATTGTGGACGCGGATAGTATCTATGTATTTGATCATGGGCATATCATTGAATCCGGTAATCACCGAGAGTTGTTAGCGTTAAAAGGCACCTACGCCAATATGTGGGCGCTACAGCAAGAAGAACGTGTTGCTGAAAAAGTTATCGAAAAAACAATTCAATAGGATGCAACTAGTGCTAATTTTAATAGCAAAGTAGAATACAAGTATGAGCGAAAGTAATAAATCATCTGAAGACACCATCAAAGAACAAGTGCTGCATGCAGATTTAGCGGACCATGGCGGTTGTGCGAATTCTGAGCCTTTTGCGTTACGTGTAATGGGGGATAGCATGGAGCCCGAATTTAAAGATGGCTGTATTATCATTATTGACTCTGCTGCCACGGTTGAGAGTGGCAGTTATGTGTTGGCAATGGTTGATGAGGAATATATTTTTCGTCAATTCATTGTTGAAGATGATCGTTATTATTTGCGTGCTCTCAAAGAGGGGTATGAAGAGATATCACTTTCGAGTAGAGATGCAGTACGTGGTGTCATCGTTCAGCGGGCAGGGACGCGCCGCAAAGACCATAAGCATTACACTTAAGTAAGTTCGAATTAAGTATCTATATTCTGTGTGACTCTTGATTGGGTTGAGTTACGCCCCCTTCTTATTTTGCAAGAACGACTAGGCTTATTAGTCTGCTTGTCGCTTAATCTGCTGCATCTACCTTTTGTCATATAGGGTTCAATGATCTGTAATATTTTTTTAATGTTTTATGTATAGTCTGCGCCGCATTGGTTGGGGTGTTGTCTTTAATGCATGGGCAAACATTAAGAATATAGTGAATAGGTTTTGTCGTTGATTAGCGACAAATGTTAGAAAATTGAACAGGCTCGCACATGTGTAGTGCAGATTGCATGGCCAAAAGATATATATTTAATTGTAAATACTTGATTGATGTGGGATGGCAAGGTTGGCATAGCATTTGCAACTACATTGGCAACAAGTTGAGTAATACAAGACTAAAGAAATAACGGAGATTGACGATAAAGACGTAGGCAAAATTTAGTGCGTAAAAGATTCACCTTGATCAATTGAACTTGAAGTGATTGGCCCCATCTAATCATGTAATAGAAAAGATTTTAAATTAACCCATAACTTTTAAATAGAGGAACTTAACCATGACAAATAACGTAGAGAATGCATTTGCATATAATGTATTAATGCCAGACGTATTGCTTTTTGCAGTAGGAATGACAGCAGTATTTGGCCTATTGTTATTAATATTTTAATAGTAATTAGGTATGTTTGATACGTAGATACTCCTCCCCTGAGCTACGTAATTGGCCCCGCGAGATAGCGGGGCTTTTTTTTGTGTAAGAAAATAAAAAAATACTCTTTTTCATATTTTATTGCTCGGTGTCTACCAAAAATAAAATATTTCAGTTTTGTTAGTTCTTTATAATTCACCTTGCTTGCGTTGACCGCAATAAAAACCAAGACCGGATGATGTGGATGAAAAAATAGTTTTAGTGCCTTTTGAGAAAAACAATACATCCCCAGCTGAGACGTTAACCGTTTCTCCACCAACTTCTTCAATGGTCATTTCACCTTCAACAATCACTTTGCATTCATCGTATGAGTAAGTGTATTCAAGAGGGTTGCCTGCTTCCATCCTAAAAAAACCAAAGCTTATGGGTGCATTGGCGTCATTTGATGAGCCGACATCCTCCAAAAAGACATTTATTCCTTCTATATTAAGTGAAGCTATATCCATTTTTTGTGCATCTTTGTAATGTTTCATGCCCATGGTGATCTCCTTGTAATGATTATTTTTATGTGTTGTAAGTAATTATTATGTAATCATACTCAAACATAGGCATAGAAAGCATGACAATAAACCCCTACTGACGATATCAATTTAAAATGTTGAATTTCAAAGAAGAGCCACCTTCAACAAAAGCATTAAAAAAATATTTTATTGATAGCAGCTATCAAAGTCATCCGGGTGATATGTTGGATTGTGTAGCACATATGATACTTGCGATTGAAAACCCAAAGGAAACTGTTCGTATTGCATTAAGTTATATGGGCAATCACTTGTCAGTTTGTAGGGCGGATGCGGGCTTTGCAACGCCAACAGATTCTGAATATACCCCTCTGGCAGAATACTGTAATCAGGATACGCACCCACCTTCAGTTTCTAGTCTAATTCTTGCAAATCAGCATGAAGTGATGCAGAGAGTATGGCGAAGTCGTGGCCCAGTAAAATATGAAAATGTTTCAAATAATGAAATGTTGAGCGATGTGCGAGAAGTATTTTTTTCTATACAAAGTAAATCGATGTTGATGCAGCGCTTGGTGTGGGAAAAAGATCCAATAGGCATTTCTTGTGTTGATCATACGATAAAAGAACATGAGTGGGATGATTCAGAGATTGATTTTATGCAGCAGTTTTGTACAAACTTCTTTGCACCGCTAGCAGGAATTAGTAATTACTGGCATAACCCTACAATGCATCAAATGTTTAAAAAACCAAGTGATTCAGAGTTGGCAGCTATTCGACTAGCTGCAGATGGCTTGAGTTATAAAAAAATTGCAGAAGTGCTAAATAAATCGGTGCGTACGATTGAAAATCAACTCAGGAATGCGCGACTAAGGCTCAATGCTACCAACCAAGCTGAGTTGATTAAGAAATGTGAACCTTGGCTGTAAAAGTATTACAGATACTATTTTTTCTTATACGAATTCCAAAACAATACATACGCTGCAAATAAAACTACAAATAGAACAATCAGAGAAAGCGATTGTCCTAATGTTAATGATGGGAGATTGATCGCGATTACAGATAAGACGATCGTCAGTGCCAGTGCGATTCTATTTCGTTGCCAAGGCCGCATAGTTTTTTTGTGAAGGGGGATTATCGAGGTGTGCTCTGTTCGGGCTTTACTTGTGGATTAAAAAACACATCTGCTACTTCTGCATCTACCTCGTTGTCATTATTATCTACTAAAGGTTGATCATAATCATTCCAGCCTTTTAGTCCAGTCTTAAGTGAAGCAGCATTGTTATAGCCCATTTCTTGCATAGTACTTGCTGCCATCACACTGCGGTTACCAGAACGACAAATTATTATGATTTCTTGGTTTCTATTGCTTACTAACTCTGGGACCGTTTCACTGTAGTCGTAATCACAAGCACTTTCTAATATACCACGCGGAATATTCATTGAACCTTGGATGTGCATAGCTGAAAATTCATCAGCTTCACGAATATCCAGCAACAGAGGTGTATCCTTATGCTGCAATTTTTCTTCCAGATCCCATGGCATCAGTTCATTGATATGCTGTGCATGTTCAGCAACTAATTGTTTGAAAGTTTTCATATTGCTATGAAGTGCTGAAAGATCGTTCATAGCTTTAGCTACGAACGATCGTTGGGAATTAAGCGTTTAGGTCGGTCTTCTTGGCGCGAATACCTTGCTCAACTGCAATTACAGCTGCTTCGACGCGAGAATGGATATTTAGCTTTCTTAAAATGGCTTTGACATGCAATTTAACTGTGCCATCTGAGATGCCAAGATTTCTAGCAATTACTTTATTGCTTTGTCCTTCCGCTAACAGGCTTAGGATCTCGCGTTCTCTTGGGGTTAAATTATCGAGAGGACTAGGCTCTGGTTCTAGCGGGTCTTCACCTTTAACCACTTTCGCTAGTATCTGCGTGAGGTTAGGGGCAACAACGGTTTCACCTCCAATAATCTCACGTAACGCAGCTACAACATCATCTGGCTCCATATCTTTTAACAAGTAACCTTTAGCGCCATTACGTAAAGCTTCAACTAAGTCACGTTCGTCACCACTTGTGGTGAGCATCGCGATAGGAGGCTCGAACTTCACTTGTTGAAATTGTTTGAGTACTTCAAGACCACTCATAGATGGCATACGCATATCTAAGAGTACGATGTCTGGTCGTAGCTCTTGGGCTAAGCGAATTCCTTCTCGACCATCGCCGACTGAGGCGACAACCTCAATACCATGGCGGCCAAGCAGGCTTTGTAAGCCTTCACGAAATAGGGTGTGATCGTCTATTACAACGATGCGGAGTGCGGTTTCAGGTGTCATAAATTTTGGCTTATATTTTGATTGTAATTATCATCTTGTAGAGTGTCTGGCAGATAATCAAATTCTAGACGAACCTGCACACCTTCACCAGTTTCTCCTTCAATGGTAAGTGTACCACCAATTCTGCTGGCGCGGTCTTCCATTACGCTAAGCCCAACATGTTCGCCGATAGAATTTTGTTTGTTGCGTTCTGAGATGCCTACACCATCGTCTTCAATCAAGACAAAATAATGGCCATTTTCATCGCCTCGCATCCAAACGCGGACGACATTGGCCTCGCTGTGCTTGCGTGCATTGGTAAGCGCTTCTTGAATAATACGGATAACCTGTAATTCTATTTGGGTGGGTAAGTTGGTATTGGGCCATTCTTTTTGTAAATAAATCTGCATATCACCAGATTCTTGTTTGAAACGTTCAACAATCTGTTCTATTGAGCCCGTCAAGCTATGCTCACCAATGGGTAAGCGAAAATGGGCAATCAATGCCCGTAACTCTGAATGGGCTTCATCTATGGAAGTCTCGATCCTTTCTAGTTCTTGCCATGTAGCTTCTTCATCTTCTTGGTGTATGGTTTCATCTAAGACACGAATTTGGTATTTAATACTCGCAAGAGTTTGTGCGAGTGAATCATGCAGTTCGTTTGCGAAACTGCTTCTTTCACGCACGATATTATAGGTATTAGCTTCTTGATCTAAACGAGCTTTTTCAATCGCGATGCCAAGATGCCGCCCAATGTTAGTAAATAAGTCTTCGTACTCGCTTTTATCCGCAAATCTATCTTTATCAATATATAAGTTGTAAGCGCCTAAGAGTTTGCCTCGATATTGAAGTGGTACAATTAATACTGAAATCTTGTGGTTATCGAAGTAATTTTCAGAAATCTCATTTGGGCAAGGGATGATGCGTACAGGAATGGTTTGTTCATGATTTTCTTTGTTTTCTGGTAAATAGGGGTGGCGGTTATTAAAGCTGGCATCTGTACCTAACTCTGCTATGAGCGAACAGGTGTTTTTTTCTTCTTCAAGGTACACGGCGGCGGCATGAGCACTTACAAGTTCTGTCATGGTATGTAAAAAATGTGTAAGTAGAGTTTGAATATCTCGTGTCATGTTGATGCTAGTTACAACATCATAGAGCGTTTCTAATGACTTATTTTTTTGAGCGATATGTTCAGTGTGGTATTGCAACTGCTGCTCAGCATCACGGGAGAGCGAAGACAACATTTCGCCGACAAAATTAATGTCTACGCTTAGATCGGTAATTTCAGCATGATCGGAAACTGGTATGCTTGCTGATAGTTCACCAGCGCGTATTTTTTGTGTCCATGACTTTAAAGAGCATAGAAATGTTCTCAGATCTTCTTTTGATAATGATGATAAGTATTCGTTATCAATTGAGTTTTTGTTTTGTAATTTGCTCATTCTATTTATCTTGATATTGTTGTAATTGTATATTGCTACATCTTGTGAAAATTTAGGATTAAATTATGGCATCACCAGATACTATTTAAATATTCCACACCACCAAGCGAGTGTGCTTGTGCTGTAATATGCTGTGCACGCTGTTGCACATAATTTGAGGGCTGAGAAGCACGTAATATATGCGGATTGGGGAGTACAGCTGCAAGTATAGAAGCTTCATGCTCAGTAAGTTGATTGGTATGTTTTTTAAAATGAGTATAGGCGGCATTTTTCGCGCCAAAAATATTGGGCCCAAATTCAGCAACATTTAAATAGACCTCTAGGATGCGCCATTTTGGCCAGAGTATCTCAATCAATAATGAAAAATAGGCTTCAAGGCCTTTTCTAAACAAACTCTTATTTGGCCAAAGAAAAATATTTTTAGCAACTTGTTGTGTAATGGTGCTGGCGCCTCGAATTTGCTTTTGGGTTTTATTCGCTTCAATTGCAGATTGTATCGCTTTCAAATCAAAACCATGGTGATTCGGAAACTTTTGGTCTTCTGAGGCCACCACCGCAATTAACAAGTGTGGAGATATTTCATTTAATTGAACCCAGTTAATTGTATAAGGGACAAAGTCGGTCGAGATTCTTTGCACAATCATGAAGCTAGTATAAGGAGGGTTTACCCAGCGTAAGGCCAAAGTGGCGAGCAAACTTAAGGCTATAAGAAAGAGCAGCAAGTTTCGGGTCCATCTTATCATTGTAGTAATGGATACTATTAGAGTGTTGAAGGGAGATTTTTTTCGCTTTTTCACCCGCTTCCTTTTTCTTCTATTTTCGGTATATATCTGGATCTTCATGGATGGATTCTGATCTGGTAGCAGGCGTACTTTTTATTGGTAAATTTGATGTAGAGGGATTATATCGAGTTCACAGGCTATGCTAGGGATTGTTAAGTACTCTACCAATAGGGGTAGATGGTTATTTTGTGAATTTCAGCCCTGTAACTTGAATATAAACAATAGATTATCAGTAATCTTGTAGGTCAGCCTAGCATTAGCGATAATGCGCATAGTGGGGCGAGATCTGCCTCATAAGGGCGTATGACCCTTATAATCAAATATAAAATATATTCACAGGAGTAGGCTAATGGACGAATTCGTAAAAACAATGTTAGTAGTGGCAGCGATGGTAATTCCTTGCGTCATTATTGGTGTTGCCATTATCGGCAAATTTTAACCGCCGACCCGATTCTGTACTAGGCGCGGTATTCATTCGCGCCTAAGTCGCAGATAATTATCTTCTTAGTGCTTCTCTTAATAACTTGGTTTTATATAGTTGAATTTTAAATTATTCAGATGTGTTGTAGGTTGCTCATTAATAGTGAGTTTCTGTGCGGCGTGCTTATCATTACCAACATCAAATGAAGAAGTGCAGGCTAGATATAGTCATACTGAACTTAGTTCAGGAAAGCACTATCTAGCGTATAGCGGCGTGTTACACATGACATTAGAAACGGCTAATGAAAAGTGGTTAGCAAAAGCAGAAAAATTATGTAAGTCGCGTGAATTTGAGTATGAATTTGATAAAGAAGAATTTCGTGGTAAAGATTTTTCTGAGAATAAATACCCATATATTGAAGGGAAATTATTCTGCATTCAGTCAAATTAATACCTAGTTACTATTTGATCTCTTATTCAAATATTAGCTCCATCTCCCGAACTATTTCCCGCATTTAAAATCTATTCTTATTTATAGATTAATATCCGACATAAGTAATTTTTAGTCGTAACATCAGTATTTTTAAATTACAATTATTGTTATGTTTGGTGGAGATATGTAGTTGGATACATGTCAGAGATGCGCAAACATTCAAAATAATGATGCAGTGTTTGGAGTTGGATTATGGCTATTTGGTCATCGCGTTCGAATAAAAATCGCTTAGAAAAAAATAAGTTGAAATCAAAGTCTGTGGTTAAAAAAACCATCAGCCCCTATCATTGTGTTGAAGTTAAAATGTCTTATGACGCTTGTGAAGAAGTGCTGAAGATTCATGGCAAGCGTTACTTGTCTGCTGAGGCACCACTACTTCCGTTGCCAGGTTGCAATCAGAGTTGTGGATGTAAATTTAAACATCATAATGATAGACGATTAGATGATCGCAGAGATTCTTTTAGTGCCAGTGGCATTCATTTTAGTGGCCAAAAAAATCGCCGGCTTGGCGGTGATAGAAGACATCGCATACAAAAACGCATCATCTGATATAACCATCCTAAAATTGATTCTAATGAATGGACTTAAATAGTGGCGCAGAAAAAATTCTTTAGAGTTGTAGTACAGTAATTAGCTTAAGGGTTTTCTACTACCGCATCGGCTAGATTTTCAATTTTTTGGTCAGAACTTAAAGATTTATTTGTGTCTGCTTGCGGATTTTCAGAAAGATCTTCTTTTATTTCGATTTTATCGATATCAAAATCAATGGGCCTTAAATTTAAGTCATGTGAGATATCTGCAAAAGCATTCTCAAAAGCAATCAACATGGACTTGTATATTGCCTGCCCATAAATATCTTGTGTTTCGCGTTTACTGCGAAGGATTTCGCCTTCATCACCTTCGCCTTCACCAGTAAATACACTTTCATAAATTCTATTGTTATCAGAGTCTGTAATAAACACTTCAATTTTGGATTTTGCAATAGGTTGCATGCGACCTTTTATAACTCTAATAGAATGGTCTAATTTATAAATTCGTGCATGCACGTTTAATTCTGGTAAATCTTTATGGTTGCCACTATCTTGAAACCAGCGAAATATACTTGCATGGCCGGCAAGATTAAGCATTTGGTCTTCAGGAATTAATATTTTTGTCAAATTACGGTCATCTGCATTTTCCGCTTCAATTTTACCTGTACCTTCAGATTGGGCTTGTGGATAAAAATGAACATTTGCTAAGTATGGTTTTACTTCAGGTAGATCTTGCATCGCAATTACAAGTTGGTCGGCATCTGCATCCGCTTCATATTGTGTAGCGCAAGCCGTCAGCATAAGGAATACTATGAATGACGAAATTGTGAATTTGATTGGTTGGTATAGCTTGTTGTAATGCATGGATGGCCCCGCTCATGAAATCATGTCTACACAACTTAGAGTGTAACGATTTCAGCGCTTCAGCCGAATATGTTGATAGACCGTTAGTAAGACAGAATGCTTCAGTGGTCAGGATCAGCTAATGATTAAGACTTAATAATAGGGAAGCAGGGTAATTCGTTTAGGGCGCAAGATAAGATAGGTAAGGGTAAAGCTGATTATTTATCTTTTTCAACCATGACTTTTAACTGGTCCAATCCATCCTCAAACATTTTGCCAATAGAATGCTTCATAAATAAAGCAATGTAGCCACCAATAATAGGCATATTCATATCGCCTTCTAAAGTCCAATGAACACGAGTTCGTGTTTGCGATGAAGTATCATATTGAATTGCACTTTTGCTTTTATATTTTCCACCTTGGAAAAATAAATCATATTCGATGCCTTTCTCAGGTGACCATGAAGTAAAGGTTAATGAGCCTCCACCATGTTGATCAGTCCAACTTTGGTTTGCACCAATACCTGTGGTTCTCTCTCCTAAAGTAATTTCTATCTCAGGATCTTTCCCGTCCCAAGCTGTCCAAGATTGCCATTTGCTAAGGTCACCAACATATTCATGAATGTGTGCAGAGCTAGTCGAAATATTCGTTGTTTTGCTGACAGAGAAATTAGTTGGCAAAAAATAACCAATAATCCCAACAATTAGGAGTAATAGAATTATAAATGAAAGAAATTTTCTCATTACGGCTCACATGTGATGGCTTTTAGATTTATAGATATACGCAATTAACATTCCAGCTAGTACTAGTTCAATAATGGCGGCAACGATCCAGGTGAGTAACATATCCGTTGGGTATGGTGAAACTGCATACAAAATCAGATAATGTCCGCAAATAAATATAGCTATTAGCAGACCATATATTGCGCCCTCTATTACACCACCACGTTTGAATGCTTTGGTGAAAAGTGCCACAAAGCCCAAGGACATTATAAATTGACCTAACATAAGCCAGATTCCATAGGTTTGCATTGCTTCTTCAGACCGCCATAAGATTGCGGTTTGTTCATAACTACTTTTCATGAATACTCCATGAAAGAGATAATCAAATGCTGATATGAAAATGAAAACTGAAACTAAGGCTAGGATAAACTTTTTAGCATTCATTGTTACTTCTTGCTTTGTCTGGATTATGTTTCAGTGGGGGGACTGTAGTTGGGATCGTTAGGATTTAAAAATACGAAATGAAACTGTTTCGGTTCTAACTCAACATAATCAAGAGTTGTACCTGTTAAAAGCCCGATACTAGAATCTGCAACTACAATTTCGACACCATTCGAATTGAATGAATGATCTTTTTCATCATTGGATCCAATATCATCAAAGCCGAGACCATAATGAATTGAGTTATCTTCTTTGCGCGTTGCAGCTAAGCGAAGAGGTGCATTTTCTAATTTTGATTCTATGGCAGCCTTCTTGATTTGATTCGCTGCAATTTCTGTTACTTCTATCGTCATATGGGTCTAAATTAGTTTTTCTGTAGAAAGCTAATTGTAGTACATCTAGACTTTAGATTTAACAAACTCTAAAAAATTTAAAATCCATTGATTTTGTTGTGTATTTCTTTGATGTGCGTAACAGGCGATTAAATTTTTATAGAGGATGCCATCATTGTCCCCATCCACTCCAAAGCCACGATTGACTTGATATGCATAGTTTATGTCTGTGGAAAAATTTGTAAGCTTGGAATAATGAAATTCATGGCCTGGGATTTCATTATTATGGTTTACTTCCCATGGATGATTAGGAGTGCTGTTTAACAATGTATAGCCGCGACCAATGGGTTTCTCATGCATTTCACAGTCACCATTAATTATGCCGACCATTTGGGCATTCTGGTCTTGATATTGTATGGAATTACTTAAGTACATTAAGCCGCCACATTCGGCATACACTGGCATGTTATTTTCGATAGCATTATGTATAGCTTGTTTCATCTTCGTGTTGGCAGAAAGTTCCTGAAGGCGCTTTTCTGGAAAGCCACCGCCAATAAACAATGCATCGGCTTCTGGCAATGCATGGTCGTGCAAGGTATCAAAAGGAATGAGTTGAGCGCCATGATTTTGAAAGGCATCTAAATCATCCGCATAGTAAAACCCAAATGCCTCATCTTTTGCATAAGCAATTTTAAGATCATATCGCTTGGCTGTTTCTTGATTAGTATTAACTTGAATTGGACTGGTCGAATTAGCAATACTGATAAGCTCATCTAGATCAACTTGTTCAGCGATAATATTTGCAATACGACAAACTTTCGTCTCCGCATAGTTATCTTCATTGCTTGGCATTAGGCCTAAATAGCGTTCAACGAGCTCTAATTCTGCGCTGCGTTGTACCATTCCTAAAATGGGAATATCCGTATAACGTTCAATCACAGTTCTAAGTTTTGCGGCATGTCTCTCGCCACCGACAAAATTTAAAATTACACCTGCGATGTTTACTGCAGGGTCAAATTGTTGATAACCAAGCAATAAAGGTGCAACCCCTCTTATGGTGCCACGCGTGTCTAATACTAAAACGACAGGTGCTTGGATGAGCTTTGCTAGTGCGGCATTACTATTGCTGCCATCTGCCGCGAGTCCGTCATGTAAGCCTTTATTGCCCTCGATAATACTAATATCAGCGTCCTGACTATTCGTGCAAAGAGTCGATTTAATTTCGTTTGCAGATTGCGTCCAAAAGTCTAGATTATAACATTTACGATGGGTTGCTTTAGCTAACCACATTGGGTCAATGTAATCAGGGCCCTTTTTGAACGTTTGCACTTTCATGCCGCGTTGACGTAACGCAGCAGAAATGCCTATTGATAAAACGGTTTTGCCAGATGATTTATTTGCGGCAGAGAGTAGAAAGTGTGCCACGATAATTTTTTAAAGCACTTTGGTGCTAAACAAATTAAGAGGGTTTTACTGAGCTTAATTTTAGGGCTTTGTCAGATAAACTTTCTGGTAGCAAGTCAAGAACTGCAACCCCAACTGTGACAATGAGTAAAGCAATGCATGTGCCACCAATGCCTAATAATATTTCCCATATGCTAGGGGCATATTCGGCTATGACACCATCATAGAAGCTGCTCGTTACTTCCATGCCTGGGAATAATACAAGTGGATAAGCTTGGCCACCGATGATTAGCACATATAGTTGAGCTAAACCTCCAAGAATGACCAGTATAGAAGCGATGGTTAAACAGTTGCGACACTGACTCATAGGTTTAATAAATACTAGTGCTAAGGGAATTAAACAGCCCAGAGCAATATGTGCCACCCAGAATAGGAAGGTATAGATTCCACCATTCATTAGTATGAAGGCTTCAATGCCATGGTGTTCTGTCGCATAGAGATTGGCAAGATGATAGGTCACAACAAAGTAGAATACTGCGGCAACAAATATACCTAAAAGCTTTCTAAGTTTATCGAGTAAAGCATCGCCCAATGTTCGATCGCTCCATTTATAACTGGCCTGCAACACGAGAATAAATACCGCCATACCAAATGCAAAAGACATGATTACGAACATAGGGGCCATAATAGCCGCATCATAGGCTTGACGAGCCACTAGGAATCCAAAAATCGAGCCGGTGCCTGTGGTGAGTATTAAACGCCAAATAAATGCAAATAAACCAGCAGTTTTACTGAATTTATTCATCTTGCGTTCCATCATCATCCATAGGTAGATACCTGTGATAATGATAAAGCCTGTGTATAAGAAAATATTCCAAGCAAAGATAGATTTAAAATTATATTTTGTCATCGCTACAATTAAGCGATCAGGCCTGCCGAGATCTAATACTAATATGGCTAAGCCACCTATTAATAATGCGATAGCTAGTAATGCTGATATCCGTGCTAAGGGTTTATAGTCATATTTCCCGAATACTGAAGATATGGATGCGACATTTAACGCACCAGATGCGGCTACGATTAAAAAGATGGCAACTACATGTGGAAAGCCCCAAACAATTTGGTTGGTCATGCCAGAGATGTAATGACCTGTTGCATCCATATGGTGTGAAGATAAGTAACCAACTACGGCTGCGAGTCCTAATCCTGCTAATAAAATCCAATACTGAACAGATTTTGCGGCGAGTGAGCTGAAGCGAGTAGTTTCAATCATTTTTCTTATTCTTAGCGTAAAATAAACTTAATTTAATTAAGCCTTTTATAGGCCTTGGTAGCGAACACCCGTGTTAAGGTTCAAATCGGCACGAATTTGTACGCCACCATGTTTTTCTAATTGTTTTGAAATTTCACTGTTTGGGTCATTTAAATCACCGAATAAAAGTGCTTGGTGACCATCTTTAGCACAGGCTTCGGCGCAGGCTGTATT
>CALAJL010000005.1 GCA_937922735.1 uncultured Gammaproteobacteria bacterium
GCGTTGAGGCGCATAGCCGTGATTACATGCTTCATGCCATTTCGCTAAAGTTTCTTTGTTGCCGCTTAGAATTATAATTTGTGGTGGGTGTAATTGTTCTTCAAACGCATGCAATAAGCTGTTATGACCCAGCGGTGATTGGTGTATTGCATGGGCGGCAAACTTTATAACGCGTTCCGAAGCTTCAATGTATTTTGGTTCAGCTAATAAATACCAGAGCCGTGCTAACGCAAGGGCTGCAATGCCGTTGCCAGAAGGTGTCGAGTCATCACTTATTGTTTTAGGGCGTTGAATGAGTTGCTCGTGGTCACTTGCAGTAAAATAAAATCCACCAAGAGACGAGTCTTCAAACTTCTCAAGTAGAACATTTGCTATTTCACAAGCCCAATTTAAATCATCTGTTTGCCAACGAACTTGCAATATTTCTAACAAAGCATCTAGTAAGTATGCATAATCATCTAAATAGGCATCAAGATGGGCTTTGCTCTCTTTGCCTGTGGCTTTATAGGTCGCAAATAAACGTTGGTTTTCCCACATTGTGATGCGAATAAAATTTAAAGCTCGATCTGCGGAATGAATATAGTCAGCATTATTTAAAGCCCTGCCAGCAATGACCATGCCGCGAATCATGAGTGCGTTCCAGCTCGTAAGAATTTTTTCGTCGCGTTCAGGTCGGATTCTTTTCTCGCGCATAGCAAAAAGCTTAGATTTTGCGCTCGCAAGGAGACGATTGAAATCAATAGTGCTTAACGATAGCTCTCCGCATACTTGTTTTTCGGTTTTAAAAGTATGTAAATGATATTGTCCTTCAAAATTAGCGACACCATCGAAACCAAAATGTGGTGCAAAGATAGAATACTCTTCGTTTGTTAAGACTTTTTCAATTTCATCTTTTTTCCAGACATAATACTTACCTTCTATGCCTTCAGAATCTGCGTCTAGAGTTGAGTAATAACCTCCTTCTGGAGATTGCATTTCACGTATCAACCATTTTGCCGTGCCTTCACAAGCATTTTTAAATTGTTCTGAATAATTCAAAGAGAAAGCTTGTGCATAGAGTGCAAGTAAAGGGCCGTTGTCATATAACATTTTTTCAAAATGCGGAATCATCCAGTATTGATCTACGGAATAGCGACTAAATCCCCCTCCTAGGTGATCATAGATTCCACCAGCCGCCATCTTTTCCAAACTGAATACTGCTGCATGAAGTGCTCTAGGCTTGTTAATGCCATTAATTTTATGATGAGCGTAGTATCGCAATAGACGTTCGATGTTTGTAGGGTGAGGAAATTTTGGAGCATTACCAAAACCGCCATGATCTGCATCAAAGTTTTGTTCTAGGTGTTCTGTACAAGTGTCAAATATAGATTCGGGTAAATTTACCTGTGCGGGTTCGGGCTCATAGATCTTTTGTAATGCATTCTGCATTGATTGGTTTTGAGTGGTGATCTCACCACGACGATTATGGTAAAAATCAGAAATATGATGCAGCAGTTCTTTGAATGATGGTAGGCCATGTCGCGGAGTGTCTGGAAAATAGGTGCCACCGAAAAATGGAATTTGATCTTCGGGGGTTAAAAACATGGTGAGTGGCCAGCCACCTGAACGTTGTGTAAGCAAAAATTGTGCAGTTTGATAAATTTTGTCGAGATCTGGACGCTCTTCACGATCAATTTTTATATTGATGTAAAGTTCATTCATTATTTTTGCAGTGGCTTCATCTTCAAACGATTCATGTGCCATTACATGACACCAGTGACATGCAGAATAACCAATTGATAATAGAATGGGTTTCTTTTCGTCTTCTGCACGCTTGAGCGCTTTCTTGCACCATGGATACCATTCAACCGGATTGTCCACATGTTGAAGTAAGTAAGGACTGGTTTGGTCATGTAGATGGTTTTTTATGCGTGTTGTTTCTGTCATGAGGTGTTCAATATTTATACATTATCATGTCTGTTACTAACTAAGTCTAACTGTTGTTATAGTGTATGTATGCTGACATTTCCTGAAATCGATCCAATAATATTTGCACTTGGGCCGCTTAAGTTACGCTGGTATGGGCTCATGTATGCAGTGGGCTTTTTAGGTTTTTGGTGGTTGGGTAGAATTCATGCTAAGAAAGTACATACGGTTGCGCAACCGGATGATGTGGGCGATATCTTATTTTATGGCATGTTGGGTGTAATTTTAGGTGGCCGTATCGGTTCAGTATTATTTTATAATTTTTCATATTTTTTAGAGAACCCTCTATATCTATTTAAAATCTGGGAAGGGGGAATGAGTTTTCACGGCGGTCTATTGGGTGTAATTGTAGCCTTGTGGATTTATCAACGATCAAAAGGCTACGGATTTTTACGTCTTTGTGATTTTGTTGCACCGATGGTACCAATAGGATTAGGTGCTGGGAGAGTGGGCAACTTTATTAACGGTGAATTATGGGGACGCGCAACGGATGTGCCATGGGCAATGGTTTTTCCGCATGCTGATAATTTACCGCGTCATCCATCGCAGTTATATCAGGCTATGTTAGAAGGTTTGGCTTTGTTTATTATCCTATGGTTGTTTGCACAAAAGCCTAGGCCGGTAGGTGCGGTATGTGGTTTATTTGTGCTCCTTTATGGTATTTTTCGGTTCATTGTTGAGTTTGTACGTGAGCCAGATGCATCGACAATCGATTGGCTCACAAGAGGGCAGTTATTATCAATTCCTATGATTGTGGTAGGTATCGTGACGATATGGTTAGCGTATAATAAATTTGCAATGCCAAAGTCGAAGCCTTAATTTATATTAACGCTTCATAAAAAAATGATTTTAGATATTGTATAAGTGAATTCCCATCGCACATATCAATGTATACAAGTTACATCTTGTAATAACTTAGAGTTTCTTTAATTTAAATCAAACTGATGCAACAGTATTTAGAGCTTTTAAATCATGTCATAACTAATGGTGTTGAGAAGGGCGACCGAACTGGCACAGGAACGGTTTCTGTATTTGGTTATCAAATGCGATTTGATATGCAAGATGGTTTTCCAATGGTCACGACTAAAAAGTTACATTTAAAATCAATTATCCATGAATTGCTTTGGTTTTTGCGCGGTGAGACTAATGTAGAGTACTTGAATAAAAATGGTGTTTCCATTTGGAATGAGTGGGCAGATGAAAACGGGGAACTAGGGCCGGTATATGGTTCTCAGTGGCGTAGTTGGCAAAACGCTAAAGGAGAAAGTATTGATCAGATTACACAACTGATTGACGATTTAAAAGAAAACCCATTATCAAGACGTCATATAGTGAGCGCATGGAATGTAGGTGAGATTGACAATATGGCTTTGCCACCCTGCCATGCATTTTTTCAGTTCTATGTTGCTCAGAATACGCTTTCATGTCAGCTCTATCAGCGCAGTGCAGATGTTTTCCTGGGTGTGCCATTCAATATAGCTTCATATGCATTATTACTACAAATGATTGCTCAAGTGACAGGATATAAGGCAGGTGAATTTGTGCATACCTTTGGAGATGTGCATTTATATAACAATCATATTGAACAAGCGAAGAAACAATTAAATCGTTCACCATATGCATTGCCGAGTATGAAAATTAATCCAGATGTGAAATCTATATTTGATTTTAAATTCGAAGACTTTGAATTACAGGATTATAAATACCATGAGCATATCGCTGCACCCGTAGCTGTATAGAAAATTATATTTATGGATATAGCAATCATTGTGGCGATGACACCTCAAGGTTTGATTGGCATAGATAATAAAATCCCTTGGCATTTGCCAGCAGATTTACAACGTTTTAAACAGATAACTATGGGTCATCCTATTATTATGGGTCGCAAAACGTTTGAGTCTTTGCCAGGCTTGTTGCCAGGACGACAACATTTTGTATTAACGCGCAATCCAAATTATATTGCAGAGGGCTGCACGGTTATCACCAACTGGACCCAACTTGAGATTTTAATTGATGGCCGAGCATTTGTAATTGGCGGGGCAGATATATACAGCTATGCATTACCTATAGCAAAACAGCTGTATATAACGATCGTACATGCGGAATTAGAAGGTGATACATATTTTCCGCTATGGAATAAAGATATGTGGCAAGAAGTTGAACGAGAATTCCATGCAAAAGATGAATACAACGATTTTGATGTAGATAATATTTTGTATGAACGCCTTAATTGAAGAGCAATTATTATTAGAAACTAATTTTTACCATATAACCTTCTTCAGGTTTAATCTATGTTGATATTATGAATACACTCATGTATAGAATTCATATTAAAAGTCTGTGTCAACTGCATTATTATTTTTTTGAGCGTTTTTAAATTTTACAATTAACTTCTTGGGATGGTAGGGATGAAAGTGTTAAATAAAATATTTTTACTATGCCTGCTTGGGCTTGTTTTGAGTGGTATTGCCTTTGCAGAAAAGCCTAGCGACTCTGATGCGTTGGCAAACATCGAAGTTGGTAAAGTGGTCTGGGATGTGTTGGCGAGTAGCCCTGATCGGCTATTGTTCTATTTGAAATTAATAGACGAAACTTATGATGATTTAATTAGGCAAGATGTTGAGCCAGATATGGTTTTTATTTTCCATGGACGAGCTTTACAGCTAATAAAATCAGAAGAAGTTGATTTCCTTCCTAAAGACAAGCAAGCGCATCAAGCGGCGTTGGCGTTAATAAGCGAATTAAATGCAAGGCCAGGAGTACGAATGGAAGCATGTTCGATTTCTGCGCGTATGCAAAACATTGAAAATGATGGCATCATTTCAGATGTGACGATGGTTGGGAACACTTATGTGTCACTAATTGGTTATCAATCTAAAGGTTATTCGGTTATCCCTATACACTAGTGCAAATTAAACTTTACGTATTACTTTTTTCTAGGGATTTCTTTTTTTGCATCGCAGTCTACCTGGTAGGTTGTTAACTTGTCCGAATCTATTCTAACCGCAGTTAATGCGCCTCCCCATAAACACCCTGTGTCAGTAGAGATAACATTATGATCATTTATATGGCCTAAGGTAGACCAATGACCAAACACCACAGTAATGTCTTGGCTTTTGCGCGAAGGTATTTCATACCATGGTTTCATGTTTGAACTTTGTGTTCCTGGCGCACCTTTTTCGGTAAAATTCATAACACCTTTATCATTACAGTAACGTATCCGCGTAAGATAATTGGTAATGGCTCGTAAGCGATTCCAGCCTTTTAATCTCCCATCCCATTGGCTGGGCTGATCACCATACATATTAAAGAGAAAGTCTTTATATTTTTTTGAGCGTAATACAGTCTCTACTTCTTTGGAATATTCTATCGCATCTAGGATGCTCCATTGTGGCGCCAAGCCTGCATGAACCATAGAAAATTTTAATTTTTTATTATATTGGATTAGCGGTTGTTTTCGTAACCACTCAATTAGCGTATCAATATCTTTTGCTTGTAATGTTTTGTGTAGACTACTTGTAGTCCTTATTTCTTTCGCACCTGCATGGGCAGCTAAAAGGTGCAGATCGTGATTACCTAAAACGGTTACGGCAGAGTTTTCAAGAGATTTCACCCAGCGTAATGTTTCAAGTGATTTTGGTCCACGGTTAACTAAGTCTCCGACAAACCACAACTGATCTTTTTTGGGATTGAAAGCGATATAATCAACGAGCTCTTGTAACTCATCGAAACAGCCTTGCACGTCTCCAATTACATATACCGACATTAAAACTACACCCACATAATTTGATTGAATCCGTTGTCCATGATTTGGACTAAAGACTTCTCAGGGATTAGATTAAACGTAATTGTATATCAGCTTTTGTGCATGCCGAACGTGTGTAGTGTTTTTAATGCAATACGCGTGGTGCTGCAAGGGTAAATGCATTTATAGGTGCGTCAAACTCTGTGCCATCATCAGCTAGCATTTGATAGGTGCCTTGCATGGTGCCAACAGGTGTTTCTAACATGGTGCCACTCGTATATTGAAAGGCTTCACCAGGACGTAAATATGGTTGCTCACCTACTACACCTTCGCCTTTGACTTCCTGTATTTTACCGTTTGAGTCTGTTATCAACCAATGACGTGTAACCAATTTTGCTGGGACATGGCCGGCATTGTGAATGGTAACCGTGTAAGCAAATACAAACCGGCTTTCACCTTCATCGGATTGAGCTTCAATATATGAGGTGTCTACACTTACGTCAATTTCGTGATTATTTTGATCTTCCATGCTTGTAATTATACCTAGTTATTCTTAAAAAACTCGGATGTAGCTAACAGAAATTTACTGATTAATTAATAACCATCTCAATATAGGTCTATTACTATTAGTCAGCAGAAGGTCTAAAAGATTCAGTTAGTTGCCTAATCTGGTCGACTGGCTTGTCAATAGCGCTAACTCATTGGAAAGCGTTATATATTGCTGAATAGAAATTTCTTGCGGGCGCTGAATCGGACGAATATTTGCTTTAGTCAACTGTTCTTCTGTAGCAACTTTTGAGAGGCTATTCTTAATTGTTTTTCTACGTTGTTGAAAAGCTGTTTCGACCAGCTTGGCAAATATGATTTTATCTTTGATCTGATTTTGAAATTTATCTGTTGGCTTTAGGCGCATAAAGCTTGAGTTCACTTTAGGGGGTGGAGTAAATTCACTTGGACTTATGTCAAATAAGCTTTCCACTTTATAGCTCGCTTGGATCATGATGCTTAAGCGACTGTAATTAGAGTCACCGACTAGAGCAGTAATACGATCTACAACTTCCTTTTGCAGCATGAAGTGCATATCAATTATACAGTCAGAAAATTTCAGCAAGTGAAATAATAGTGGGGTAGAAATATTGTAGGGTAGATTGCCAAATATTCGAACAGGATTATTCTGGTTAGCAAGTTTATGAAAATCAAAACCAAGCACATCACCCAGATGAATTTCTAGCTCACCAATATTTTTACATTGCTCTGCAACTTCCCTGGCTATATCGCGATCTATTTCAATTGCATATAGGTTGCCTACGTTTTTTAAAATAGGAACTGATATTGCGCCGCGACCTGGACCGATCTCAACTAGTCTGTCATCTTTTTTTGGATGAATAACTTTTACAATATTGTTTATAGTATTTGGATTGCTAAGTAAATGTTGACCAAAGCGTTTACGTAACGGCCTTGTCATCTAGATAGCTTGAGTGGTTTAGCTAGGTACATCTTTATTGAATGTGAATGATATATATTCAGACTACTTAATTAGTTTCTGGTAAATCTTCCACTGGCGCTATTTCATTAATAGGCTCTAATGGTTTTTCCTGTTCAGCAGGTGCAGTAGAAGATTGTTGGGTGCTGGATAAATCTTTTAATGCATAGGTGCAAATTATTTCATAATCATTTGCTTCATTCGCTTTTGCGAGTACAAGTGTGATGGTAATATCCGGATGATATAGTAGTAACAATTCATTAGCTTTCAAGGCTTCCGAAGTGTTGGAATCAGCAATCACGCCAAAGCTAATATCTAAACTTTCACCAATTTGATCTGCAATAGAGCGAAGGGCGGACAGAGCAGTATTGTTTTCTCTTAGCTTAACCTGGCCTAGATAGGCTACTCCCAATGCTGATGCATCATCCGTGATTTCTAGTTTGCGTGCATCTTCAGATAAAGGCTGAAACTTGAAAGTAACTGTATTGGCTTGAACGAGATCAAAGCGTTCATTGCTTTTAAGTGTGATCGTTTGATCTTCAAAGCCAGATGCATTTGCCACTGATGCAGATATGAGCGTAAATAGCACAAAAATTTGTATTTTAAATTTCATAATTATTAATATTAGATTAAACAACTTTTTCGGCGCCATAATAAACGTCTTCAATATTCAGCACTAATGCACCTTTGCCTGGAAATTTGGGATCCAGCCATTTTTTCATGTCATCATAGATAGTGCCGTTTTCATAATATTCTAACGTTCCTTTTACTTGGTAGGATTCTCGTTCAGGCGCAATGTAAAGTAATGTGCCTTTGCTGCCAATTTTTATATTCTCTAAAGTCTTGTTGAATGCGTTATTAGCAATAACGAATTGCTCATCGTTAATTAGCTTTACACAGATCACCCATATTGAATTTGGAATGTTATCTTTGTTGGTTGTGGTGAAAACCATTCTCTCATCATGTTGTTTCCAGGCTTGTAATGCTTCAGGTGTGAGTTTGGCCATACGATAGTCCTATGATTACTATAAAGATTTATTGCTTAATTTTGCAGCTAAATTAACTGCTGCAAGAAGGCTACTTTCATTGGCAATGCCTTGTCCAGCAATATCTAGAGCTGTGCCATGGTCAACTGAAGTGCGAATGATCGGTAGGCCGAGTGTTACATTGATCACTTCGCCAAAGCCTTGGTGTTTGATGACTGGTAAGCCTTGGTCGTGATACATCGCTAGCACAGCGTCCTTGCCGCTAAGCTTTTGCTGCGTAAATGCAGTATCTGCAGGTAGTGGCCCATCTAAATTCATGCCTTGTTGGCGTAAGCTATCAAGGGTCGGGGCGATTATTTCTATGTCTTCTTTACCTAAGTGGCCACCTTCACCAGCATGAGGATTTAGCCCACATACTGCTATACAAGGACTGGCTATGTTAAATCTTTTTGTCAGATCTTGGTGTAACACTTCCAAGACTTTTGTAATTCGCTCAGCAGTAATATGTTCAGTTACTTTGCTGATAGGTAAATGGGTAGTTACCAAGGCTACGCGTAAATAAGAGCTTGTGTGTTTATCTAAGGTTTCATTTGCAAGCAGCATTACTGGGTGACCGCCTGTTTTATCGGCAATATGTTCAGTGTGCCCGGAAAAGGGTATACCAGCATCGTTGATAATGCTCTTTTGTACAGGTGCTGTTGTTAAGGCACTGAGCTTATTGTTTGCAACTAACTCTATAGCTATATCTAGAGTGTCAATAACATATGCAGCATTGTTTTTATTTAGCTGACCTGGGATAGCAGGTTCGGGTAAATCGACATCAATAACCTTTAATGTGCCAGCAGTATGTGAATTTGATTCCGAGTCCGTGTCGAAGGATGTAAAATTGATCGCTAAGCCAAGCTTATTTGCCTGCTCACATAGCATTTTCAAATTGGCGATTGCTACAATTTCAAAATTTAATGGATGATTTGCAAGTTTGAGTGTTAACTCTGGACCAATGCCTGCGGGTTCTCCTGGTGTGATTGCAATACAGGTATTATTTTGCATTTATCTGTGAATAAGCGTCGCAAGGGATCTAAGTTTTATAACTTAATTAGAAGTATGCAATCTGTTCTCGATATAACTTTCATCACGTAGTTGACGAAGCCATAATTCAGTTTCTTCTTCAAACTTCCTTTGCCTTATTTGTTCGCGTGCTTCGGCACGCATCGCTTCTTGTGAGTTATCATGCTCACGTTTATTTAACACTTCTACTATGTGCCAACCAAATCTACTTTTGAAGGGCTCGCTGATTTTTTTTGGTTCAAGTTCATCGACTACTTCTTTAAACTTTGGTACAAAATTACTGCTTACAGTCCAGTCCATTTTGCCGCCATTTACAGCGCTTCCTGTATCTTCGGAATTTGCGCGCGCTAATTCCTCAAAATCATCGCCACTTTCAATTCTAGCTTTCAAGTCTCTTAACTTTCTTTCAGCCTCTTTGTCATCAATTAAGGCATTGGTGCGAATTAATATATGTCTAGCTAATACTTGATCAACCATGGTGTTTTCAATGGCACGTCTATCAAGAACTTTGAAGATATGGTAACCCGCAGCACTTTGGCCAATTTTACTTACGTCTCCTGCTTGCATAGTATCGATTTGTTGAACAAATACTTCAGGTAACTGCGTTTTGTTGCGCCAACCTAACTCACCACCTTGTAATGCATCTTGGGCGTCAGAGGCCGCAATTGCTAACTGTGAGAAGTTGTTGCCAGCTCTTGCTCGATCATGCACTAATGAAGCGCGATGCTGTGCTTTTTCTATTTGTCCCGGTTTAGGCGTTTCCGGTACTGCAATTAGAATATGAGCTACATTATATTCATATTCTTTTTTTAATAGGTCTTTATCCGCTTTAGTTACTAATTCTTCTACTTCGCTATCTGATATCTGCACCCGATTGCTTATTGTACGTCTGCGAAGTTGGTCTAGTAACATTTCATTTCGTACTTGTTCGCGGTAAGCAACATAATCTAAGTCTTGCTTAATTAACACTTCACGAAATTGTTCTAATGTCATTCGGTTGCGCTTAGCTAAATTACGCATCGCTTGATCTAAGCTTAATTCATCTATTTGAATACCTCTTTGTTCGGCGAGCTGCAGTTGCAGGCGTTCAACAATTAGGCGTTGTAAAATTTGCTCAATTAGTACGTCTTTTGGGGGAATAGCTTCAGGGTTGCCTTCAAATTGTTTTACGATAACGCTTGCACGTTGGCGTAACTCACTTTCCATAATGACATCATTTTCAACGACAGCGACGATGCGATCTAATAGTTTAGTATTTGCACTACTTGTAAAGGTAATCACCAATAGTGAAAAAGTTAAGAATAGTTTTGATATAAGCTTAAGTTGTTTCATATTTAATAAATTCATTCTAAAAATATTCATCGTCTCTGGAGTCGTAGCCGCGTATGCCGCGTTCTAATAATTCACCGATTGGCGACCCGATCTGGCCTAGGCCCTTTAATACTAGCTGAAGCTCTATACTATTATTATAGTCTTCATCTGTATTTTGATTATAGCGCCGCCCCGCTAAACGAAGCTTCCAGCAACAGGTATCATATTCGACCCCAACCAGCTGCTCTAAGTTGCGCTTTTCTTGTAAATCATAGTTCCAACGAGTAACCGCTCGCCAATGCTCGTTGATGGGTAATATCATTGAGATATCCGATTGTTCTAGACTTTCACGTAGATTGCTTTCACTGTCGATAGGTTCAATATCGCTACGACGGTATCGATACCCCATATTGAAAATCAATCCTTTGTCATTATTATATTGAAAGCGTATTGAATTGCGTTCGGTATGGTCATCATGAGTATCATATAGAGTGGATGCAATGGCTTCCCAGCGATCATGCAGGCCAATCTTAAGTTCTGCTGCGACTTCAGAAGAACTCTCATCTTCAGGAAATTCATCAGGTAAGGTAACTTTACGATCGCGGAAGTAAAAGATACGTCCCAAACTGGCTCGAAATTTTTCGCTACCATCTTCTAAATCTAGTATACGGGTAGTTAATCCGACGCTTAGACGATCAGCGTCTTCAATTCTATCGCTGCCACTAAAACGGTTGTCGCGGAATAGTTGTTCAAATCCAAACTCATATTCAGCAGTATCGAATAAAGGGATATCATCTTGGTTTCTAAATGGTGTATGAAGATAATACAGACGCGGTTCAAGAGTTTGGATATTGGTTGAATTTTTAAAACTCTTTTCAAATATTAATCCGGCATCTAGGTGAGCGCTTGGCAAACTTCGTGATGGTTTCTCATCTAATCCATCTCTACGGTTTAAGTCATATTCAGTGTGTGTGAGTCTTGCGCCAGGGCGAATAAAAAAGGCATTACTTTCAAAGGGACGCTCAAGTTCAATACCTAAATGAAGGCGGTCACCATCAATCCTGTCATCATGTTCAAACTGAACCCATTCACTTTCAGAGTTGAAATCAAATCCGCCAGGTAAATTATAATACGTACTATCTAATTTTATCTGTGGTACGCGTTTAAATGGTTTGTCTTCGTTGGCTACACTTTCATCAACAACTTGAAAACTCTGTGCACGTGCTAAAAAATTCCAATGATCTGTAGTAAAGCGAAGGTCACTGTGTCGTTCTAAATATTGAGTACTGGTAATGCCTAGCCCATCTCCCAAGTCTTCGAAATAGTTCTCATCAGATACTTTGTTATACAGTAAGTCGAGTTGTAAATTAGGAGTGAATTGGCTGATATGCTCAAAGTTTGCTAAGTAACGATCATCTCTAAAGTCGCTATCATCTAGATATTCCAATCCTAGTTGCCCAGAACTTTTTTCATTCAGATAGCGGAAATTAGATTTTAGTTGCAATCCACGTTCAGTTAGCAATCTGGGTGCGAAAATAGCATCTTTATTCGGAGCAATGTTCCAGTACCAGGGGGCTTCAAGTTCAAAGCCAGAATCATTAGAGTTGCCAATTGTTGGAGCTAAGAAACCGGATTTTCGACGATCGTCAATAGGGAAACGTATCCAAGGCGTATAAAAAATTGGTACATCTTTAAATTTAACTAGTACATCTTTTCCAATTCCATCGCCAGTAGCTTTGTCTAAATTTATTTCATCTGCAGATAGCTCCCATGTGCGATCATCTTCTTCACAAGTGCTATAGCTGGTATCTTCAAAGCGTACTGAGTCAGCAGAAGAGCGTTCAATTTTTTTCGCTTTTCCACTTGCATGTAAAGGTTTGTAAAAGTATGTAGCGTCTTCAGACTTAGCATAGTCTGTTGCAAGATTAAGTTTGGCCGCTTGGCTGTTAATAATTAACTGCTGGTCTTCGGCACGCACATTGCCGCTAGCGCTGACATTTTTATTATTTTCATCATATTCCAGTTTTTCAGCATCGACTTTCTGAGAGCCTCGTGTCATCTGCACAGTACCTTCCAATGTTGCAATGCCATTTTCATCACGTTTAGCTTGATCTGCGGTAAACTCTGCTGGGGTATTGGGGTCCAAGGGAATAACTTGCTGGCTAGCTTCGGTTATAGAACGGTCGCTACAGAGACCATAAATGCTGCCTTGATTGCTATCCTCGGCATGGGCTGATGTGTAGCAGATGGCGCATGTCAGCACTAAAAAGGATACACACAGCTTACTTATGGCTTTTATCAACACGGGATATAGGTAGAGTTGGCTAATTAAAGTACGTTAAAAACGCTTTTTTATAATTGATTCTTATTATATTGGATCTAACCGCAAAGTCTGATTAATTATCAGATACTTACAGTGTAACAGTTTTAGGGTGGTTCATTGGTCGATTCTCAGCAACATAACGATAATTCTATAGGTAATTCCAGTGGTTCTAAACAGCTGGTTGGTAGCTTAATTGCGATTCTTACCGCAGCTTTATTGGTGGGGGCGTTATTTTGGACAAAAGAGGGCCCGCAAGCCAAGCTGGAAGAACTCCCACCACTTAAGGTCGTGCTATTAGAGGTGCAACGTCATGATTTGTTGCCGACCGAGCCATTAACGGGCCGTTTGCAACCCGTAAAAACAGCTCATCTCAAATTTGAAGTGCAGGGTAGAGTAAAAGAACGTGCGGTGGAGCCTGGTTTATATGTCGAGCAGGGCGATAAGTTGCTGTCACTTGATGCGCGAGATCTTCAAGATCAGTTCACTCAATCTCAATCTCAATATGATATTGAACAGGCAGGAATTCGACGTGATCAACGCATGTTAAAACTAGCCAAGCAAAATCTGGAGCTTCAGAAATCAGAAGTAAAACGTTATGAACAATTAAATAATGATTCTTTAATATCAGCGTCCCAATTAGATGCTGCGCGCCAACAAATGTTAACGTTGGACTCACAAGTTTCAGACTTGCAATACAAGGTGACTACGGCAAAAGCTAGAGTAGCGCTAAAAGCCACAGAGCGAGACTTAACTGAACGAAACTTACAGCGTGCGACATTAACTGCGCCATTTTCTGGTTATGTAAATGAAATAAATGTTGACGTTGGAGATTTTGTTACCGCTAATCAAATGGTTGCAACAATGGTAGATACAAGCTCTTTAGATTTGCATTTAGATGTGCGTGGTGAAGTGGTTGCAGCGTTGAAATTAAATCAAGAAATAAATGTGGAAGTTGGTTCTGTAATCATTCCTGGCAAACTCATTGCATTGCAGCCCGATCCAAATATGTCAACAAACACGCATGCTATTAGAATAAGGTTATCGGGCGATCAAGTTCAATCAGGGATGTTAGCCAGTGCAGATATGCCACTAAGCCAGCAAGCAAATGTGTTAACAGTTCCTGTATCTGCTGTTTCCACCAATGCAGGAGAAAGTTTTGTATACCGTTATAAAGATGGTGTGTTAAATAAGTTGCCTGTTGTGATTAGTAACAGAGTGGGTAGCAGCTTTGTTGTGTCTGCAGGTATCGAAGTGGGTGAAAAAATTGTGGCGCGTGATGTAGCAGGACTAAAGGATGGTCAGCGTGTTGTTGTGGATCTATAAATATAATAACTCTCGTCAATAGAACTAAAATTGCATGGGTATTATAAACTTCTCGATCAAGAACCCTCTTGTCGTAAATCTATTTCTATTATTAATAGTTGTACTAGGAGTAATTTCATGGCGCAGCATGCCGCAAGAAATGTTCCCGGTTGTGGAAATCGACAAGGTTCGAATCAGCACCATATTTGAAGGTGCGCCTCCGGAAGAAGTTGAGTCGCAAGTAACGATTCCCATCGAAGATGAATTGGATTTGTTGCCTGATATTGATGTGGTTACCTCGGAAAGCAATGAGGGTGTTTCTAAAATCATCATCGATCTTAAACCTGATTCTGATATAGAAGAATTTGTACGAGATCTCCGTTCCACCGTGGATGCCATAACGGATCTTCCTGAAGAAGCTGAAAGACCTAGTATCACAAGGTTAAAAACTCGATTCCCAGTAATCAGTTTAAGTGTCTATGGAGATGTATCAACCGGCACATTAGTGCAAACAGCTAAAGACATTAAGAGTCGATTACAGCAATTGGATGGTGTGGCGAGCGTAAGCATTGCGGGCGAGCGTGAATGGGAATTATGGATTGAAGTAGATCCATTTGTTATGTCTGCAAGAAATGTTTCCTTAAATGAAGTTATCTCGGCGTTGCGAAATAACTTGCGGGACTTACCGGGTGGTTCTCTTAAAGCAGCCGAAGGCGATATTTTGTTGCGAGGTAAGGGCGCAGCCCCTGATATTGAGTCTGCTAAGAAAATTGTATTACGAAGTAACCGTAATGGTGGTCAATTAGTATTAGATGAGGTTGCTGATGTTCAACTGAGGTTAGAAGAAACTAAAACTCTCGGTCGTTTCAATAACAAGCCGTCTGTTAATTTAACTATTACCAAAACAGCTAAAGCCTCAACAATAGAAGTTTCAAAATTAACCCGTGAATTCGCAGAAAAATTACAAGAAGAGCTACCATCTGGAATAAAAGTTGGTTTATTTAGCGATCTTTCAATTTATGTGAAAACGCGTTTAGAGACATTAAAGTCTTCAGGGGCAGTAGGGTTGGTTTTGGTTTTATTATCACTTTATTTATTTCTTAACTTTAGAGTCGCTGCCATTACAGCGATGGGTATACCGGTTTCTTTCTTGGTAGCTGTAATCATAATTTATTATCTTGGCTATACCATCAATATGGTCTCTATGTTTGCATTTTTAATTGCGCTTGGAATGATTGTAGATGATGCCATTATTGTTACTGAAAACACGTATCGTCATATGGAAAATGGTATGGCCGCTACACCAGCAGCTCAAAAGGGAGCAAGAGAAGTATTTTGGCCAGTTATGGCTTCAACATGCACCACTATAGCGGCATTCCTACCCATGTTCGGTGTGTCAGGAACCATGGGTTTATTCATACAGGTAATTCCGGTGGTGGTAACGGCCTCTTTGGTAGGTTCATTGCTAGAGGCATTTGTAGTGTTGCCTTCACATTCTGCTGAGATGTTGCGCTTAGCTAAACGGAAGAAACGCAGCAGAATAGATTGGAATAAATGGTTAGAAAAATATATATCTGTGGTGAAATATGCGCTACGAAATCGATATTTTATTTCGGCTGTTACGGTTGGTCTTTTGAGTGTTGTATTGGTGTTTGCAAAAACACATATGCCATACAATCAATTCGGGGATGTTGAGATTGGACAGTTTTTGGTGAATGTGGAAGCGCCAAACACATACAGTATTGAAGACACAACAGACCTCGCGATTGAAATTGAGAAAAAGTTTGACGGAGTATTCCAAGAAAATGAACTGGATACGTTGTTAACAAATGTTGGTGTTACATTAATAGATTTTAACCGCTTAAAGCTAGGTAGTAATTATATTCAGTTTGTAGTGGATCTTAAAAAGCCTAAGCCAAAAGGATTTGTTGAAAAGTTTGTAAGCCCATTAGTGAATATGCGTTTTACTACTGAAGGTGTTAGGGAACGAAGTACTGAGGTTATATTAAGTGAGGTTAGAGAAAGTGTTGAATCGATACCCGGTATTCAGCGCTTTTCCATATTACGGCCACAAGGTGGTCCAGCTGGTTCAGATATAGAGGTGGGCATAGTTGGCAAAGAAACTGAAACACTACTTAGCTTGTCCGGTGAAGTAGTTACATTTTTGCGCCGTGTTCCAGGCGTGCGAGATGTTCGCCAGGATTTAGAGCCCGGTAAACTTGAATATCAATACACTATCAATGCGCGTGGCAGAGAGTTAGGTCTTACACAAACATTAATTGCTGATGCGGTGCGAACAGGCTACCTGGGTCTGGAGGTAATGCAAGTAAATTGGAATGCAGACCGATATCCAGTAAGAGTGATTTATCCAGATTCAATTCGTGAAGATGGTGCCGGTCTTAGTCGCTTGCCCATTACGCTTGAGAGTGGCGGTACAGTGTATTTGGGTGAAGTGGCCACTATTGAATTGGGCCGTGGATTAGGTGCGGTACAGCGGCGAGACTCTAAGCGATTGTCTTTAATTACGGCTGAGGTAGATAAAGATTCTATTACACCGCTAGAAGTAACGGCATTACTAGAAGAGGAGTTTAAAACTTTAAGTGATGATAATTTTGGTTACTCGTTATTATTTTTGGGTGAAAAAAAGGAAGCGCAAGACTCGTTTAATGATATTGGTAAAATGTTGATAATTGCTTTAGCAGTAATCTTTTTTATCTTGGCCGCATTATTTAAATCATTGTTAGATCCATTTGTAATAATGTTTGCCATACCTTTTGCAATTGTTGGCGTTATTGCAGGGCATTTCTTGTTTGGTTATAACTTGCAGTTTTTATCTATGATTGGGTTCCTTGCCTTGACGGGGATAGTAGTGAACGATTCATTAATTCTAATTGATTTCGCTAAGAAACGAATTCGTGATGGTGCAAATTGCTTTGATGCGCTAGTTGAAGCGGGACGTGTGCGCATACGTCCAATATTACTTACTACTGTGACAACGTTTTTAGGTATATCGCCACTAATATTTTTTGCAAGTGGCCAAACTGCGTTTCTTTCGCCCATGGCGGTGAGTTTGGGGTTTGGTTTAATCTTTGCGACTGTATTAATTCTCGTAGTGTTACCTTGTTTTTATATGATTGCAGATGATTTAAGGAATTTTACAACTGCAAAATTAAGAGTAATAAAGGAATCCACTAGCATCACATCATAAAGAAAAGTGTGATGTTGGCTTGCTATTGGTAATACACGGTCCTAGCCATATGAGTGCTTATGATAGTTAAAAAACCTGCTATAGTCGTTTTTCAATCTAAGGTGCACAGTGGTCTGCATCTTTGTTCAAAACGGTAATCATCTTGATTCACCTCAGTAAAACTAAAATAAACACTTAATAGTTTTCGCCTAGACCATTCCAAAAA
>CALAJL010000006.1 GCA_937922735.1 uncultured Gammaproteobacteria bacterium
CCAAGCTTTGGCAGCAATGGATATTTTCAGAGCAAGTTGTTACAAAATTAGTGCCGCCAAAGTATGGAGATTCTAGTGGTGTCAGAGGCGCAGCATGGCTCTGGAACGATTAATAATATTATTAATGTTTTAGACTGAGTATAATAATTACATGATTCAGCATCGTATTCACACTGGTTATTTAATAGCAATAATACTCGTAATAGCGTTTTCACGATTAGTGCCTCATCCGCCAAATGTGGTGCCTATTGCCGCTATGGCATTATTTGCAGGTGCATTTTTCTCAAGCCGTTTACTTGCTTTTCTTGTGCCGTTGGCAGCTATGCTATTAAGTGATTATGTAATAGGGTTTCATAGCACTGTTTGGTATGTGTATGCAGGCATATTGCTGACGGTACTGATTGGTAGTGTCATAAATAAAGTAACAATAGTCAGAGTAGGTGTTGCCGCGGTAATTTCTTCCTTAGTTTTTTTTCTAATCACTAATTTTGGTTCATGGCTGCATCATGATATGTATTCACAAGATCTTAATGGTTTATTGCAAGCTTATGTAGCTGGTATCCCATTTTTACGTAATTCATTAATTGCGAATCTTATATTTTCTTATCTGGTATTTTATGGGCTTTATAGCCTGATTACTGGTTTTAGTAATAGTAAATACTTATTAAAACGCTCTCATTAGTGCTGTAACGCCAGTTTACAAATATCTTGTATGAAATGCGTACTAAGTCACAAATAATTACTGGGTGATGATTAAACTTGTATCCATAGTATTTCATTTGACAGATATTTGTCTGACAGATAGTTAGTAGGGATTGAAAGTTCATCTCCTGGCACGGATGCCTTGACCCGTGAGTGGAAACACTCACGGGTTTTTTATTGCTTACTATATTTTAAATCTTTGATTCGATGCCAAAATTTATTTCGTTTCCTATTAAAAATTATTTTTAATCAAATAATTATTGCGTTGTAGTTGAAAATGATATTAATTCAATTTCACCTGAATCAGAATTCCAAATATACACATCAGAATGAGTTGCAAGTTCTGCACCTTGGTGTCCATAGTTACTATCAAACACAACAAAACTCCCATCATGTGTCACTGCGGAGTGTGCGGACATTACATTTGTTTCTTGTGGGCCTTTAAACGCTGTCACTAAAGTTGTTTTATCATTTACAACATCACGTTGAAAGATATTAATGGTTGTGCCGGGCATTCGGGTCTTCGTTAGATTGCTAGCAGCTGACTGAAATATAACAAATTGACCATTTGCTGAAATTTTAGGGGCTTGTGATTGATGATTGCCAGGCTCATCAGTTATAGATGCTGAAACTAGTTTAGTGCTATTGGTTTCTCGGTTACGCATATAGATATCGATGCGTCTCGCAGTGAAGCCTTTTCCTGATAATTCTAATGGGCCATCTGGATAATTTTCTACAAGATCAGTTGCCATGGATGTAAATGCAACATGTTTGCCATCTTGTGAAATACTGGGGCTACCGGAAGGGTGGTTACCAGGTTTGCCTTCTAAATTTACAGAAATTAATTCTGTTTTACCTAACTCTCGGTCACGTAAAAATACATCTGAGAAATTCCATTCATTTTCATCACTTCGTTTGTTGTCTTCAGGTACAAGATTACGAGCAGAGGACTGAAACAAAACGTATCTACCATCAGCAGATATAGATGGATTAGATGAGCCATGATTGGCTTGTTGGCCACGAGAGCTCAACGATATAACTTCGGTTATACCATCTTCAATGTTGCGCACAAAAATATCAGGGTTTTCGTTAATATCTTCATCAATTAAGTTATTTGAAAATGATTCGAACGCTACATATCGACCATTAGATGATATGACCGGATTCATTGATTTTGTATTGCCAGCTTTACCGTCTATTGAGGTCGATACGAGTTGCGTTTTTTTCTCTTCACGGTCATGAACATAAATATCTAATTGATGATTGTTATCATGGTCAACCAAGTTTTTTGCATACGACATAAACGCCACGAAACGGCCATCACCAGAAATGCTAGGGCGTAATGAGTAATCATCAGCTTGCTCGCCACTGGAAGAAACTGATATACGTTGCATGGTTTTTGTTTCTCGATCGAAAACAAAGATATCTTGTTTGTTATTTGTGTCTTCTGGAACAAGGTTACTGGCGGCAGAATGAAATGCAATGAATCTACCATTTGCAGAAGTACTTGCATTAGCTGAGGGTAAATTACCAGGTTTGAATTTTATAATAGGTGTTTGTTCTTGCGCATAACTCACAGGAAAGTAAGTTACCATAAGGCTAGAAATTACTATGAAGAAGAATGTGTTACGTAACATGTAGGAATTTATCATTATATTTTTATCCAACACTTAGTTTGTAATTGGTATTGATGAGATTGTTTTAGTAAATAGTATGTGATTTACCAAGTAAAAGGCAAAAAAAAGGACGATCCATTGAATCGCCCTTTAGTTTTCTTGTAACCGCAATCATTATTTAGATTGTGATCTTGTTTCCATCAAAAGTAGTGAGACTGTATCCATTGAACGGTTCAAGCGCTGTGTTTGCTAGATCACGTAGATACTGAATCGCAAACTCCTCGCCTAAGCGATATGAAGCCGCATTATCAGATCGCCAGTGAACACAACCAAAGTTTCGTCCACATCCAATATTGCCGGCAAGTTTATTAAGCTCGCCACCAACTGTTAGAGTGTCACCACCAGTGTAAGGTACTAGACTTGTGCCATCGGCACTTGGCTGTACAGGATTTTCTATCACTGCATCTTCGTCGAATACTGCTTTTAATATTGTTACACAAGCTCCCGCAACTGATGCATGACCGGCACCATAAGATGGATGTGTAGGTGAACCTTCTGGGAAGGCCATCGGCAGTAAAAATGTACCATTACGACTGAATGTTTCTTTAACGGCTTGTGAGTCTAGAAGGCTTGAGTGGATAGGATAATTAGCTCTTCCAGTTAGCACATTATGTACACGGCCACCCATGACTTCTGGACGCAAGCGACGATGTACATTCCATTTTTGGAACCATTGGTTTTGTGCAGCTTGTCCTGATACTGCCCACAAAAGAGTAAGAATTTGTGGTGGTCCAAATGTCGCAAGACCTTCCGATACTCGTGCAGCTCCCGTAAAGCCGGAAGAGTCTCCAACTCCACCACCAACTGCAGAACCGAACTATGGGTTGTTAGGATCAAAAGGAGCTCCAATTCCACCAAAGCCAGCGTTCATACCAAACTGCCCTACAGTGGTGGGAGGTGTCAGCAATACAACTACTGCATTAAAGTAAGCTTGAGCGAGCGCATCGACTTGAACAAA
>CALAJL010000007.1 GCA_937922735.1 uncultured Gammaproteobacteria bacterium
TATGCGATATCTAAAGTTGGAATGAGATGTAATTTATACACCAATAATCCAATAGGCCGATACCATTTGATGGAGTGCCAAATGGTAGCGAAAGCAGATGCACCGGTTACTACAACCCCGTCACCACGCACAACATGTAAACGTTCTAATAAGTCTTCTTTACTAAAACCATATTGTTGGATCAATTTCTCTTCTTGAAATATCGGTATCCACTTAATGGGATGAGAGGTTTTTAACTTCCTATAATGGTTAATTTCTTTTGAGCAAAGTGGGCACTTGTCATCGTAAAAGACCAGATGGGGAATTTCTTCTATAACACTTAGTTTTTTGCAGTACATTTCATTAAATATTTCTTTATGTATGTGTGGAGTGATTATTGATTAATATCAATACCTTCTACACGTATTAAATGTGACATTGCTTCTTCTAGCATGCTACGTGCTTGTGCAGTAGTAGCGTGTAAATAACTATGCAGTGCTGCGTCTTGATCGTTTTCATTTTCACACTCAGCGCTATAGATTTCAAAAGAGACCAGGTCTTTAACAATGTCAGACATGTGTTTGGGGCATTCGCATTTGATAGTGCTGGAGATAGAAGCTAAATTGTTAAGTTGTGCATTACTAAACTTTCTTGAAGGTATGGTTTGTTCATAGTGCAGAGTAGAGCCTGCTTGAAGTCCTGGAAGTCTCTCACTTCCGCCCGAGTGAAATATGCATAATCTTGCAAGTTCTTGAACATCTACAGCTGAACGTACCACAGTAATCTGGGAAGACTGCAGTTCTTCAATTTGTTGTTGATTGGCAAATCCATAAATTATTACGATATGCCAAGCACCTGTGATTTCAATAATCTTAGACATCTGTTCTTTGGTTTTGGCGTTGATGGTGGGTGTCTCAACCACGACAATATTGATCTGTTTGCTTTTATCAATCGTGTTTTGCATATCATTAATGGATTCATACATACCGATTAGATTTATGCCTTTTACTTCCTCCAGTCCATCTAATATTCTCACTGGAAATCCATCACCAAGTAATGCAACATTGCAGTCAACAACATTGCTTATCTGGGTTTTTGGTGTTCCATTGGTGTACTTATCATGATCCTTGCTATGTTCTTCAAATAAACTTTTGAGCTCTATTGGTCCTAGTCTTGCAATAGTGCCGATTGAGATACCACTTTCTGTAAGCGTTTTGAGCATTAACAGTTTAGTTACGTCTTCTCTTGAATATTGTCGATCCCCAGATTCTGAACGATTTGGTATAACAGCTTCATAGCGTCTTTCCCATGCACGAAGTGTTTCTGAGCCTATTCCTGTAATACGTGATACGGCTCCAATTTTATAGACCATGTTTTTTGTATTTGGAGTAATACTTTCTGTATGGTTATCTTCAAAATCTGTGATTAACATATTATTTCCTTTAATAAGTTTTGATGTTTAACTGAAAAATCATCGTTACTAATATTTTTTGTAATGATTAATTTCATCGCAAAATATTTGTATGAGTTAGCTTCTAAAACTCACTTACGTGATATTGGGTATCTTCTATCTGCTTCTTGCGCCGTCATTCTTTCGATAAGCACAGGCAGCATTAGCAGGCCAGATAAAGGCAATATGAGAAATGAAGCGATAGTGATGGTGGTGATATCTAACATTTTGAAACCTCACGTTTATGTATTGTTTAAGTGTTGACGATTAAGATACATAAAAATATATGTTTCGTACAATCTAATTAAAACAAAATGTGTATTTGTACAGTATAAGCATGTACAAAATGTACCAACAAGCCTGTTATTACATAGACCAAAACATTGGGATGTATAGGTTTATAGCCATTTGAAGGGAATTAGGAGTGGTGAGTGGGTTTAAATTATTCGCGATTGATCTGTATAGGACAGATGAGTCTGCCCCTCAGGTGCGTGGATTTTACTTGCTTAAGGTAGCGGGGAAATAACCACTCCATGCAAACCAATAGGCTATATGGCCAGGTAGGCGTGAGAGTTTTTTATCGTTTGCACCAATGATCTCATTTTCGGTGAGCTGCCAGATTTGATTGTTAGCGCTGAGTTGGCCTTGCTTTGTAAGTTTGAATGTAATGCCTTCTGAACGATAGGCGCGCACCGTTTCACTTTTTGCATCACCAATCAGCACGATAGGGATGATACCCACTTGATCATTAATGACGGTGGGTGTTTCAAATAACTTCAATGGCCATGCTTTATTTGCACCACTGATGCGTAAGCCAAATACTTTTTCTTTTTGTTTGAGTGAATCATCATTCTCACTGGCGGGGAACATGAGTTCTTCGCTGAAGAAATAAGCACCGTAAGCGGTACCGGGAGTGTAATCACGATGAAAACCGGTTTCCTCGGAGAGTACTTTGGTATGCGGATACTTTTTTACCCACTCGGACCATGTGGTGGTAACCAGTGGTAAGACTTCTAGTTCGATGCCACTATTCACTAAGCTCCCCACTACAGGTTTGCCGTTGAATTGATTCCATAGCGAATGGGTTTTTTGGTCATACATGAGTTTGTTGGAGCGATATAAGAAACCGGAAGATCCAAATATTAGAGGTTCTTCGTCTGCATTGGGTTTGGTTTTATACAAAATGCCTGAACCGCACAGTGTGCAATAGGCTAACGATACAGGCACACCACCTATCGTATCGTTTAACATTTCATGCCAGTCCATAAAGCGGTACGGATAAGCTCGTGTATCACCGTTGATAGAAATCCCAAAGACTAATTCATTGTCTCTGATGTAATCGGCTTGATTGGCTTCGATAAGATTAGGATTAGTAAGTGCAGGGATACCATCTTTACGCACACCCCCCCAGGCTATTTCATCTAGCCAGATTTTACGTTCAATGTCTTCATAGAAAAAAATCTCAAAGTTTTTATCGATGCGTTGGGTTATGGCTTTAATAAACAATTCATTTTTAGCCATGGGTGCGGTTGGGTTGTCTTGCATCCATAACATCCAATCATGCCAGCGAGGACCATGATCTACACCGGTAAGTTGTTTTAATAGATGTCGGGTTTGACTTTCATCTTCAGGAAAATAACGCAAGCTGCGTATGAGCGCTGGTACTACATCAGTTCTGTCGCGTTGTAGCATCCATTCTCTTGCAATAATACGTAAATCATATGGACCAAACAGGTCGATGGCATACTCATGAACGGGTTTGTTATTTTCATCTTGGGCTGAAACAAAAGTACTGCAACTAACGAAAAGGAGTATCAAATAAATTAGTCGCAGCATTCTGATATGTTTACTGTATTATTATTAAAAACTTATGGCTTAGTGCCATTAAGGCTCCAATCATATTTTAAGTATTTAATTTTATAGGCGCCTGCACGTAGGTCTTTTGCGATCTTCTCATCCTGTACATATTGCGCAATGTATTGTCTGACTGAACCTGAGTGTTTAACAAAATCATCCTCAAACCAGTCAAATATTTTTGATATTGAGGCTGTTTTTGTGGTGGCATCAAATTTATTTCTAGTCGGGTCGTTGATAAAGTCTCGTGCAGCTTGAGTTAGTTGTTGGTCTAAGTTTTCAGCATTGAATACTTCGGGCAATAATTTAGGACAAGAGCTGGATGCGCAATTGATTGCAAAATGAATACGAGGCTCACCGATAGGTATAATTACTTCACGTTCTAAGTCGTTTAAATTAATTTTTTGGTCTGCGATAGTATAAATATCTTTCTTGAAGAATCTATTTCGCCCAAAAAATGAGCTTGGTGAGCCACCATTTAGAATGCCTTGAATGACTAGCGCATTGTATCCATTGATCCAGAATGCTAATTCTTCGCTTTGGTTGGTGAAAGTGGGTTTTGCTTTGAGTGATTCTATGTATTTTGCAAAGTTCGGATTGTCTTTAATTGCTGGGTAATTCACCTCTCCATCCACAACGACTTCGTTTAGAATTTGATTAAAGGGTTGATGAAAATCATTGTTTGCTAATAGATTAGTGGTCGCCAAGCTGGCAATTATTATTAGCAAGCTGGTTGATAATAGAGATTTAACTTTAGTCATAGTAATAATTATTTATTAATTGTTTAAATTTTATGTATGTTCTACTTCAGTAGAATTTTTAAATGGGCCTTCTTTGATATAAAACTTTTTAACATCAGTGACTGAATGGCTGCTTTTAGACTGAAGGCTTTTCTCATTAGTATTTTGAAAATATTGTTCGGTCGTTTTATGAAATTGCTCTCTTACATTCGTCATGATGGCTGCTCCTGGCGTATATCTTGGTGTTATTAGAGTATTTTTTTGATGTTTTACTATATTGTTATATCAGTGCTACTTAAGTAGACATGTAAAACAGTAAGATTACTTACAAATTTTAAGAAAATAATATTCTGGCTTATAATTAAGTAGCACTAATGTGTTGATAGTATTGTGTTTTATGATTTTTAGCTGGCTATTT
>CALAJL010000008.1 GCA_937922735.1 uncultured Gammaproteobacteria bacterium
GATGATGTGGTTCGCGCTACAATTCATCCATATAATGGCGTTACTCCCTACGCTCGATTTGGTAATTGGAGCATTATAAGTATTGTCGGTATTTATCTTTTTGTGATTTGTCTATTTAAATGGTTCAATTCAAATCGTAATTAGCATCTTTTTAATTGATTAGTTTATTTAACAATGACAATTTCTTCATTAGTGCCTGTGATTCTATCTGGTGGTTCCGGCTCAAGACTATGGCCACTTTCTAGAAAATTATATCCTAAACAATTTATTCCACTTACAGATGATAAAAGTTTATTTCAATCCGCGCTTGAGCGTGTGGCCGGGTTACATGGTGTTAAAGATGTATTAACGATCTGCAACGAAGAGCATCGTTTTATGGCGGCCGAGCAACTAAGGCAGTTAAATATACAATCTTCAGGAATTATATTAGAACCTATTGGGCGAAATACAGCACCTGCCATCACTATTGCAGCATTTCATGCTTTGCATAATGATTCAGAGGCTTCTTTGCTAGTGTTGCCGGCAGACCATATTCTAGGAGATGTTTCATTATTTTCTTTAGCTGTTGAGCATGCTTATCAAGCGGCAAGTGAACAATTGGTTACGTTTGGTGTAGTGCCTTCTCGTGTGGAAACTGGGTATGGGTATATTAAGCATGAGCAAAAACATATCACTGAAAATGCTTACGCTGTCTCGGAGTTTGTTGAGAAACCAGATTTTAAAACTGCCGAATCTTATATAAAAAGTGGGAACTATCTATGGAACAGTGGTATGTTCTTATTTCGTGCTGACTTGTATTTGCAAGAAATTAATAAATTCCAACCCGAGATTTATCAAACGTGTAAGCAAGCTTATGAAAATAGCGAAAAGGATCTTGACTTTATCCGCTTAGAAGAAAAGTTTTTTTCAAAATCACCAAGTATCTCGATTGATTATGCAGTGATGGAGAAAACAAAGAACGCGGCTGTTGTACCATTAAAGAGTGGTTGGAGTGATGTGGGTTCATGGAATGCTCTGTGGGAATCATTTGAAAGAGATCAAAATAATAATGCTACCTATGGTGATGTGGTTGAAGAAGATTGTACTGGCTGTTTTATTCATGCAAGTAATCGGCTCGTTGCTGCAGTTGGAATGAATGACCATGTCATTGTTGAAACAGCTGATGCAGTGTTAGTCGCGCCACGTGGAAAAGCACAAGATGTCAAAAAGATTGTCAATAAGTTGAAGCAAGAAGATAGAGATGAAGTGGATATTCACCCTAAAGTATATCGTCCGTGGGGTGCTTACGAGACAATTGATATAGAAGATCGTTTCCAGGTGAAACGTATTACTGTTTCGCCATTACAAAAATTATCATTACAGAGTCATCATCATAGAGCTGAACATTGGATTGTTGTAAAAGGTACAGCGCGTGTTACATGTGGTGAAAAGGAATTTTTGCTTAGCGAGAATGAGTCCACCTTTATTCCAATTGGCACTAAACATAGATTAGAAAATCCTGGAAAAATTCCTCTTGAGTTGATTGAGGTGCAATCTGGTACTTATCTAGGTGAAGATGATATCGAGCGGTATGATGATGATTATGGTCGTTAGGTTCTGATTGCATTACCTAATTATTAGTTTATTAGCTTCAATCTGAGTATTTATATTGAGAAAAGCAGATTCAAGCTGCTATGCTTGCAAGCTTTTGATAAAGCTGATTAGTACCCATGCCAACCCTCTATAACCCGCAAGAAATTGAACATTCCGTTCAAGAGTTTTGGGACAATACCCAAGCATTTAAAGCAAAGGAAGACAGTAAGCAAGAAAAGTTTTATTGCTTAGCAATGTTTCCTTATCCAAGTGGGCGACTGCATATGGGTCATGTGCGAAACTATACTATCGGGGATGTAATTAGTCGTTACCAACGCATGCAGGGTAAGAATGTACTTCAGCCAATGGGTTGGGATGCATTTGGGCTGCCTGCTGAAAATGCTGCAATTAAGAATAAAGTTCCACCTGCACAATGGACCTATGAAAATATCGATTACATGCGAGATCAGCTTAAGTGCTTAGGGTTTGCGTATGATTGGAATCGTGAATTAGCAACTTGTCATCCTAAATATTATCGTTGGGAACAATGGTTTTTTACAAAGTTGTTTGAGAAAGGGCTGGTATATAAGAAAAAAGCAACAGTGAACTGGGATCCGGTAGACCAGACTGTGCTAGCTAATGAACAAGTTATAGATGGATGTGGGTGGCGATCGGGTGCTGTGGTTGAGAGAAAAGAAATTGAACAGTGGTTTCTTAAAATTACAGCCTATGCAGATGAATTATTAGCAGATCTAGATAAATTAGATGGTTGGCCTGAGCAAGTTAAGGTTATGCAAAATAATTGGGTGGGTCGATCGGAAGGTGTTGAAATAAAATTTGATATTGAAGATATTCAGGGTGAAGTGCAAGATTCAGTTAACGTATACACCACACGCCCTGATACTTTGATGGGAGTAACCTATGTAGCTATTGCTGCAGAGCATCTTCTTGCGAAACAAGTTTCTGAAAATTCATCACAAATTACAGAATTCATCCAGAGCTGTAAGCAAATGAAAGTATCGGAAGCGGAAATTAGCACACTCGAAAAACGTGGTATAGATACTGGTTTACAAGCAATACATCCAGTAACAGGAGAAAAGATTCCAGTTTGGATTGCGAATTTCGTGCTTGCGGAATATGGCTCAGGGGCAGTGATGTCGGTACCTGCTCATGATCAACGTGATTGGGAGTTTGCAACAAAATATAATTTAGAAATAAAACCAGTAATTGCTATAGGAAAAGATGACACATCGATTGATGTATCCCAAGAAGCCTTTACAGCTAAAGGGTGGTTATTTGATTCTGCACAATTTAACAACCTCAGTTCACAACAAGCATTTGATAAAATTGCAGATTATTTAGAGAGTGAAGGGAAAGGTAGTAAGCAGATAAACTATCGATTGCGAGATTGGGGTGTATCACGGCAACGTTACTGGGGTTGTCCTATTCCAATCATTCATTGTGATCAATGTGGTTCAGTGCCGGTACCAGCGCATGATCTCCCAGTTTTATTGCCTGAAAATATAGATTTTGATGGTGCAAGTTCACCATTAAATAATTTAGAAGAATTTATTAATGTTGCTTGTCCTTCTTGTTCGTCTCCGTCAAAAAGAGAAACCGATACATTTGATACATTTTTTGAATCAAGTTGGTATTTTGCGCGTTATTGCAGTGTAGAGAATGATGAGGTAATGCTTGATGATAAGGTGGATTATTGGATGCCTGTCGATCAATATATTGGTGGAATAGAGCATGCAGTACTCCATCTGTTGTATGCAAGGTTTTTTAATAAGTTGCTCAGAGATGAAGGTTTGCTTAAATGTGATGAGCCTTTTGAAAATCTATTAACACAAGGAATGGTGTTGAAAGATGGTGCAAAAATGTCTAAATCAAAAGGTAATACGGTTGATCCTGAAGCGTTAATTAAAAAATATGGCGCAGATACAGTGCGATTATTCGTAATGTTTGCAGCGCCTCCTGATCATTCTTTAGAGTGGTCAGACACTGCAGTGGAAGGTTCTTATCGATTTATAAATAAGCTATGGCGTTTAGTAGATGAGTACGCAGAAAATAATCAAAGTAATCCTGCTGTGGATGCTAATAACTTAACAGATGACCAAACTGCGTTACGACGTAAGTTACATGAGACGATTAAAAAGGTCACTGATGATATGGGTAGGCGACACACTTTCAATACTGCTATTGCAGCGAATATGGAATTGACAAATCAATTGCAAAGTTTTGAAGATGTTACGGTGCAAGGGAATGCTGTACGCCTAGAGGCATTGGAAGGAATTATTTTGATGTTAGCACCCATTATGCCGCATGTGTGTCATGTAATGTGGCAGCGGCTCGGCAATAAGCATGCAATTTATGAAGTACAATGGCCAACAGTAGACACAAACGCGTTAAAAAAGGATAGTATTGAACTAGTTGTTCAAGTGAATGGTAAAAAGCGTGCTACGATTAGCTTACCGGCAAGCGTTGAAAAGCAAGAAATAGAGTCAGCAGCTCTAAGTGATGAGAACGTAAAAAAGTTTACTGAAGGGAAAGTAATAATAAAAATTATTGTCGTCCCTGGCCGCCTAGTTAATATCGTTGTAAAGTAATTATGCTCAAATATTTTAAAGTTCTACTTATCATTTTCTTCTTATCTGGATGTGGTTTCCACCTGGCAGGTGAAGGTACATTTGCTGATGAACTTAGTAATACTTATGTCCAAGGAGTTTCATCAAGTAAAGACATGTTGCGCTTACTAGAAAAAAATCTCAGATCTAATCAAATAAATGTCGTTGAATCTGATAGTGCAACAGCTGTATTGCGGATACTAAATGAAGAAACTGAAAGAGTTGTACTGACTGTAGATAATGACGGAAAAGCACGCGAGTTTGAATTATTATTGAAGATAAGGTTTGATGTTAGACGGCCAGATAATAGTGTTTTACTAGACCAACAAACTGTAGATCTTAATCGCGATTTTGTTTTTGATATAAGTGACTTGCTAGGCGCAAATGAAGAAGAGCAAGAATTATTTAACGAGATGCGACGTGATGCAGCTAAGCTAATAGTATATAGGCTGCAAACAATTTAAATTAAGTGATTTATCCATTTCCGTCGAGTACAATTTTTCCAATCGCAGCAGAATCCAATTCACCATCACCTTGTTCTACAAGCTTTCTTAAGTATTTTTCTATCATTATAGTGCCGGGAATAGCAATATTATTTTCTTCTGCGCTTTTTAGTGCAATGCCTATATCTTTGTAATGTAGTTTAGCTTTAAAGCCAGGTTTATAGTTTGCTTCTAATATGCGTTTGCCATGTAGCTCGAGAACTTTGCTGTTCGCAAAACCACCAAGTAGGGCTTCTCTAACTTTGTTAGGGTCTACCCCCGAAGATTTTGCTAATAAAAAAGCTTCTCCTACTGCCGCAACAGTTTGAGCAGCTAGAATTTGATTACAAGCTTTAGATACTTGTCCAGCGCCATGGTCTCCAATATGTACGATATTCTTACCCAGGACTTGTAACACTGGGTATGCATAATTGAATGCTTCTACACTACCTCCAACCATTATCGAAAGCGTGCCATCTATGGCACCTTGTTCGCCACCAGAGACTGGGGCATCTAGCATATCTATGTTTTTGGCTTTAAGGCTTTGAGCGATAGATCGAGTAAGTTTCGGAGAGATCGTGCTCATATCAATCACTAAGTGTTTTGATTTTGCACCATCAATTATACCAGCTTTGCCCATGATAACTTCTTCAACATCTGGGCTGTCAGATACCATCGTAATGGTTATGTCACAATTCTCTGCTAGCTCTGCAGGAGAACTATATTTTTCTATGTTATTAGTGGTAAATGATTCTAGTGTCGCAGGGTTGCGAGCATATAGGCCTAAGTTGTGTTTAGCCAGTAACAAGTTCTTTGCCATGGGTTTGCCCATGATGCCTAGCCCAATGAGGCCGATTCGATTAATAGTCATAGCTGAATGAATAACGTATGAAAGCGTTATTAAGTTTAGCAGAAATAACTTATTAGTTGGCAGTATCTTATTTGCATTGTTATAGAATACTAATCATTCAATTAGTGTCTGAATTTTCTTGGTTAGAGCGTATATTGCTAATCACTGAACTAAGTGCAAGGTCAAAACGGTTGCTTTCGCTAATTAAACTACTTCTTCCTGCTGATAAATCGTCCATGAATGTTTGCAAGTCTATCTCAAAGTTATAATCACCTGATCGATCACTAAAGATTAGGTGATTAGTATCTTCAATAGCTTTAGAGAACTTAAGTCTTCGCTTGGCACGGTCTTCACCCTGATATATTTCTAGCCAAACTCCTGGCACGATGCTTTCAGGTAAATGTTCAACTATATTTAGATTCGGTTCTTCTTCAATATCACTTTCATCAAACTCTGCTTCAGAGTCTAATTCTGCAACGAGTTCGCGTTCATCATCATCTTGTAGTGTTTCATGGCGCTGATCTGAGTTATCTGATGAATCTTCATTATTTTCAGTTTTACTATTGGTATCAATAGTTTCTTCTATTGATTTCTTAGTAACTAATGGTACTTGATCGCTTTCTACATCAGCTTCCACATCAGTTTTGGATTCGTACTCGTTCTTTATTTCCTCAGATTTGGGTTCATTTGTAGATGTATTTGCAGGATCAGATGATAGGTTTTTAAATAAATGAACAACATTATCTTGATCTTCAATATAATTATTTAATTCAGCGTTCGTTTGAGTTGAGCTATTATGAAGTTCTTTGTCTTCTAACTCTATCTTACTTAAGTAAGTTAAATACCAAACCTCTGCTTCTTCTAATGCTTCTTCGAATTCATCATTACGACTTGTGAAATATTCAAGATCAGATCTAATGTTCTTGAAAAACTCATTTGGATGATGAATAAATTTACTGATTTTTCTTAAGGATGGTGTATTTTGTGAAATTTCAATAATTCTTCGTAGTGTACGTACAGAGCTACGCCATTCTTTTGTGGTTCTTCCATGATTCATATAAATGTATGCCATGTGCGGCGCCCAACACTTTAAGCAAAATTCAAGAACTTGGTAAGGGGTCTCTTTTTGTGTAGTGAATTTCTTAATAGTATGTATAACAACACGCTTTGCAGCAGATCGTTGAGATTTAAGTTTATGCTGATGTAAATTATATTTTTCTTTGGTTTCGCCATGTTCTAATGGCAAGATATTTAATTCTTGAATTTCATTAAGCGCTAATTCGAATATTTGCACATCTGTTTCAAAACTATCAGTAATATTCCTTATTATAGTATTTAATTTTATAAATAATGATTGGTCGTTATCGCCAGTAATTGTTCCAATTGATGTAAGTTTGTTTAAAAGCTTTCTAGAAGGGTGTCTAGGGTTTTGGAAAAAAGTGAAGTCTATCAATGCAAGCTTGATGGTGGATATTTGCAATCTTGATAAAGTGTCTTTCATCGGATTGCATATCGCATCATCTTGAAGGATGATATGGAATATATTGCTTACGAAATCGATAACTTTTTCTTCATTATCGACAATTTCATTAGCATCCAATGCGCCTTTTTCTTGTAGTGTTCTTCGTACAGCAGTTTTAATTTGGCTAGGTTTAAAAATAGCATTGCTTGAAGCTTCTACACGTTGAACACTAGATAATGCACGTACAAATTGTCTTCTTTGTGCGGGTGATGAATTGGATTGTGTGTTCGAACTATAGGGTTGTAATAGTAAGCTTACAGTTATCTCATCTAATCCTGTTTGGCCAGGACCATAAACGTCCATCGCAATTTCATCAACAATATCTGGGGTAGTATTTAATTGCTTGCCTATATAATCTTCATGTTCTTGTTGCCATTTTTCTTGTTCTATAGGCGCGTAAAATTGCCCAGTACTCATGCTCATGATGGATGAGTTGTATTGAGGATCATCACTAGAGATTTTTTCCTCATTATGTTCTATGTTTTTGTTTGAGGAAATATTCACGTCTATTAGGAATTCATGCATTGCCTTATAAAAATCACTTAAATTTGCAGTGATATTTTCATGCAATAATTTGCCGATAAGTATTTTCCCATCAGCAGGTAAATTTATTGGGGCGATGCAATTCTGTAATAAAGTATAGAAATCTATTGGTTGTAGGCAATGGATATTGAAATCTTGCTGTGCAAAAAACGATAACTCTTCTAATTGTTGAGTTAGTTGGTTAATTATCATTGAATGTTTAGAAGTGCATCGTTCAACTAGTTGATCAAATACGAGAGCAAGCTCTATTAAGTCAGTATCCATACTATGATTATCAGTATGTTTATTATTATTTGATCGCGTGATGGTAGAGCTAGAAGTGTAAAACCTTGTTTCTAATTCAACATAAAATTCAGAGGATACAATGTGCTTTCTTTTTATGAAGGAATCTAACGCTTGATCACGTATTACAATACTGGCTTCGTTGATCTGAGCACGATAGTTGTCATCCTTAGCTAAGGTAAAGCTCTCATCTAAAATAGAGTTTAGGAAATTCTTTAGATTTAGATGGATGATTTCAACTACTTTGTCGTAGTTAATATGGCCTTCATTATCAAATATTTCTAACTGGCTCGATTCTGGCATTTTGGTGTTTTTCTGGTAAATATCTATATTTTTCTATGAAATAGTGTAGGGTATTCCGTATAAACATAACGTTATTTGGCAATCGCTTAATCTAAAGCATTGTGCCGTTCATCGGCTATCATGTACCCTGTGAATATTATGTTCATTTCAACAACCATTTAAGCACAGCGCTAATGCAAATACGGTTTTCTCAGCTGAAGGATAGGTTGGCTAAATCTTCCGTTTTCCCTTTTATGGTGAGTGGAGATGAGCCATATCAGCATATGTTGGCATGCGATATGTTTCGTGCCAGGGTTATAGAGCACGGTTTTACAGAGCGAAAAATATTAACGGTTGAAACTGGTTTTGATTGGTCAGAATTGGCACATGAACAAAGTAATCTGTCGTTATTTGGCGAACGTACTTTAATAGATTTGCGCATTCCTAATGGCAAGCCAGGCGCGGCAGGATCGAAAGCGATCATCAATTTTATAGAAAATATACATGATGATGTTGCATTACTAATACAAGTGCCTCGACTAGATCGTAGCGGTATAAATTCTGCATGGGTCAAAGCTGTAGACAAAGTAGGTGGACTTTTAAGAATATGGCCACTGAATGAGATGGAAACACGAAGTTGGATACATCAGAAATTACGTGCAAAGGGTTTTACTGCCACGGGTGAAGTGGTAGCTTATATTACTCAACAAGTTGAAGGTAATTTACTTGCAGCGATGCAAGAAATTGAAAAAATTTCACTTTTTAGTGATAACAAAAAGTTAGATCTAAAAACTATTCATACTTTATTAACGAATAGCAGTCATTATTCCCTTAATGAATTAATGGATGTCGTACTTAAAGGCGATGCCGCAAGAATAATTAGAATCATTGCAGGTCTCAAGAAAGAGGATGTAGCACCTCCATTATTATTATGGGGTCTTACAGAGCAAGTGAGAAAGTTGGCTGAGAGTAAACCTGATATCTTAGTAAGAAGAAATACTCAGCAAGATATTCTGCGTAGTTTAAGTGCGATTCACCAACAGAATACTGATGTTTGCCAGAATGATTTAGATTCTAAAACTTCTGATCTACTTAAACAATGTGCGCGGGTGGATCGAGTAATTAAAGGGCGTGCATTTGGCGATCCATGGCAAGAATTATTGCAATTAAGCATAGCAACGCGTAACTCAGTATAAATAAATTATTTTAGTATAAGAATTAATAACATGAATAATGCAGTAAATAGTCAACAATCATCTATTAAAGCTTATGTAGCAAACGTGACTAATCAAGCTTCAGCAGTTCGCGCTGAGATTGCGGCTGCGTCCACATCAATAAAGAACCAAGCGTTAGAAAATATTGCAAATGAAATTCAATGTTCTAGCGAATCATTGAAGCAACAAAATCAACTTGATTTGCGTGCAGGCGAAAAACGAGGTCTTGATAGTGCACTACTTGATCGTTTAGAGCTCACAGATCAACGCATTGACGCCATGGCAGAAGGTTTGCTTCAGGTGTGTTCATTAGCAGATCCTGTAGGTGAAACAACTGATATGCAAACACGCCCTAGTGGAATCCAAGTAGGCAAAATGCGTGTACCCATTGGTGTAATATTAATTATTTATGAATCCAGACCAAATGTAACGGCTGATGCCGCAGCTTTATGCATTAAGTCTGGAAACGTAACTATTTTGCGAGGTGGTTCTGAGGCGCTGAACTCAAACCAATCTATAGCTAAATGTATCCATACAGGATTGGAAAAAGCAGGGCTTTCCAAAGACATCGTGCAGGTTATAACTACAGCAGATCGTGTTGCCGTTACCGAATTGTTACATGCTGATAACGATATCGATATCGTCATACCACGGGGAGGGAAAGGCCTGATTGAAAAAATTATGCAAGAGTCTCGAATACCATTAATAAAGCATTTAGACGGGGTATGTCATGTATATATACATGATGATGCAGAAATTGAAATGGCGACTAATATTGCATTGAATTCTAAGGCACAACGTTTTGGTGTTTGTAATGCGATGGAAACTTTACTTCTTGACAAGGGTATAGCGAATAAAATTCTACCTAACTTGCAGAAAAAATTCGCTGAAAAAAATGTAGAGTTAAGAGGGTGTGAACAAACATGTAAGATTTTGAACGATATATCAAGCGCAACAGAAGATGATTGGTATGCTGAATATCTCGGGCCGGTATTAGCAATAAAGATTGTTGATGATGTTTCTCAGGCTATGCGACATATTGATAAATATGGCTCACATCATACTGACTCAATTGTTACTAATAATGAAGATATCGCACAAAAGTTTTTGCGAGAAGTCGATTCCAGCTCGGTTATGATTAATGCTTCTACTCGTTTCGCAGATGGGTTTGAATATGGTTTAGGTGCTGAAATTGGAATCAGCACAGATAAGTTGCATGCAAGAGGCCCTGTAGGGCTTGAAGGTTTAACAACTCAAAAATTCATAGTATTGGGGGATGGAAATATACGTGTATAACAATTTCTTTGCTGATTCTGAGTACAAGCTCTAGGTGTGTTAGTGGTAGTGAGCGAAAGCTTCAATGCGTTAATAGTGGAATATTTATGCTAGGTATATTCGGTGGAAGTTTTGATCCACCTCATTTTGGCCATATTCGGTCAGTCTTGAGTTTGTTAGAGCGCTTTGATTTTGAGCAGATACGCCTAATTCCCTGCCAACTTTCACCTCATAAAACTAATGTCCATGCAAGTGCCGCACACCGATTGCAAATGCTGAATTTGCTATGTGCCAATCATGAAAAATTGATAGCGGATGATAGAGAGCTCAAGCGCCAAGCGCCATCTTACACAATAGACACTCTGTTTGAGTTACGAGCA
>CALAJL010000009.1 GCA_937922735.1 uncultured Gammaproteobacteria bacterium
CATTTGGCATGTCAGAGCGTTTCAATAAAGTAGCAGGAGCTACTGCAAATTCCCCAAAACGCTCATTTATCTGATCCATTGCTCGATTAAGACATTCTCGTTGTTCATCTAGCACACCAAACAATGATAACTGACTCCCACTGGGTCGCAGATCGATTGCAGTGATTTGCACTTGAAACACACCCTCACCGTTCCAGCGCTCAAGCAGCTTCTTAGCAAGCATCCAGATTTTTCGGCCATCATTGGTCGGCTCTTCTGCCTGAAATTTTCCTGCCAACCATTTATGGTTGGCATTCTTAATACGAAAACCAATAAAAAAACTGCGCGCCTCTAATGCATGCTTACGCAAACGTGCTGCAACTTTTTCACTCATATGCTGCAAATATGTTCTTAGCACACTAAGGCTTTTAGTATTAGGAGGCATAACTTTCCCATGCCCAATAGACTTTGGCGCTGCTACGCTCCTATTCAAGGGTTCAGTATCTAAGCCTTGCGCCATATACCATATACGTCGTCCCATATTTCCAAAACGCTTAGCTAGCTCTCCTATCGGTAGTTTGGCCATATCACCGCAAACATACACTTGTCTATCGTTAAGAAACTTCCCAATTCCCTCTGCAATACCAGATAGCTCCGTAACAGGAACATCTTTTAAATGTGTACGCGCCAACCATGGTGGCACCACTAACAAACCATCCGGCTTTATTAGTTTTGCAGCATGTTTAGCCGTAACTTTATCGCCACTGACACCGACGCTACAAGTTACGCCCGCTACCTCATAAACAATTTTTTTAGCAAGTTCTCCTGCATCAATGGGACTCTTATATATACCTTGACAGTTAGTAACATCAAGAAATGCCTCATCTATTGAAAATATTTCTATGTCAGGTGTTACTGTCTGTAATGCTGACATGATTTCAGTAGAAACCTTAGCATACAGCTCTGCTCTGGCAGGAACTTGTTGAACATGAGGACACAAATATTGTGCCTCTTTGAGGCGCGTACCTGTTTTTATTCCATACTTTCTTGCTTCATATGAACACGTTATAAAGCACGTACCGGTTAAACCATTAGTAATGCCAATCGGTTTGCCACGTAGTTCAGGGCGCGCATTCTGTTCGATGCTAGCAAAAAAAGCATCCATGTCGATAAAGACAATCGCCCTTCTCCAACGCCTTTGAAGCAATCTCTCATACTTCATTCATACATTCTTACTTGCCCAATTAATACACCTTGTATAGACACTCGATCAGCTGGATATTCTTTGGGTTGCATACTTTTATTTGCAGGAATCAAACGGATTACATCACGATTAGGAAACTTAATCCTTTTAAGTGTTGCTTCATTCTCATCAATTAAGGCTACTACAATTTGATTACTACGCGCTGTACTAGATTGCTCAATAACCACAAGGTCACCACTACGAATTCCTTCATCAATCATAGAATGGCCTTTCACTTGCAGTACATACCGATTAGGCCCACCTAATAAATTTGCAAAATTAATTAACTCACGATTTTCAATCGCTTCAATGGGTTTGCCGGCAGCAATGCGTCCTAAAAGTGGTAACTCATCAGAATCGGGATGGCCTTCCAATTCGATGCCACGATGTTTTTGATGCCGGCGTATATAACCCTGTACTTCCAGCGCAGATACATAACGATGCACCACACCTTTAGACTGAATGCCTAAGCCTTCAGCAATTTCGGTTAACAACGGTGCTTTATGATGCTTGGCAATATAGTCAGTAATAAATTGCAAAGTGCCTTGTTCTCGTTCAGTTAGCATGATGTTCTCCATAAGTTCTCATCATAGAGAACTTATGGAGAACTTTCAACGAGTATCACAATAATTATTTTTATTATTCATAAGATATTGTTCTATAAGTCTTTTTGCCTGTTCCAACTCATGCTCAGTCAACGCTTGATACTTCCTTTCATACGGCCAGCCATAACCCCAGCGATACCAATTATAAAAATATGGGCTGCCACCCAGACGTACCCCTTCATACATCACCTTGGCCAAAGTGTTATCACCAGTCTTCTCTAACACGCATTGTTTAAGTGTTATATCTGCATCTTCTCGTTGTTTTTCTGTGCCGCCTTGCCAATAAGCAACATCATGCTGAAAACAACATTCACACCAATCTTTGTTAGTAATTATAGAACTATCGGGGAAAAGCGAGCATCCATCACTACTAAAGGCCTTAAGCTCTACATCACTACTATCTTGTTTATCACAAGCAACCATTAATAAAACAATAAAGAATATAGCTTTACGCATTTATTCCTGATTCTTTAATGTTTGAAAAGCGTCTAAAGCTCGCACTCGAGACGACTTTAAATCAACAATAGGTTTAGGATAATTTTCTCCTAAGACAACGCCTGCTTTTAGTAAAATTTCTTCTGGCGCATCCCAAGGGTTAAAAAGATATTTATTCGGAAGTTCTTTTAACTCTGGTATAAAACGACGTGTGTACTCACCTTCAGGATCAAACTTTTGGCCTTGTGTGCTGGGATTAAAGACACGGAAATACGGTGCAGCATCAGCACCACAACCTGCAATCCATTGCCAACTCGCACTATTATTCGCTAAATCTGCATCTAACAGACAATCCCAAAACCATTTTTCACCATGATGCCAATGCAATAATAAATTCTTAACCAAAAAAGAACCAACCACCATGCGCACACGGTTATGCATATAACCGGTTTGCCAAAGTTCACGCATACCCGCATCAACTAACGGATGACCCGTTTGACCGGTTTGCCAACTACGTAAATACTCTTTATTTTCTAACCATGGGAAGTTATCAAATTTACTTTGTAAATTTTTGCGTGGTAATTCAGGAAAGTGATATAACAAGCTATGTGAGAATTCTCTCCATGCCATCTCACTAAGAAAGTGATCCAAATCATCACTCTCTTCATTATTTTTTGCAGCATACCAAGCTTGGTTTGGCGATATTTCTCCAAAATGAAGATGCGGTGACAAGCGTGAAACACTGTTTAACGCAGGAAAGTTTCTACCTTGCTTATAATTATCTAAACGGTTAGCAGTAAATTTTTCTAACTTCTTTGATGCCGCCATTTCACCTATCTTCCAATGAGATGCTAATGACTTATCCCAAGCAATAGTAGGCAACAGCTTTAAATCATCGATCGATAGTTGATGAGTTCCTGTTTCATACAAACCTAACCTTTTAGGCTTAGGTAATGGTTGCCTAGGAACAGCAGCATGTATACAACCATTGCGGTAATATGGTGTAAAGACCTTATAGGGCGTGTCATCTTTCTTAAGCACTTGCCATGGCTCCCATAGCAACGAACCATTAAAACTCTGAGCATCAGTATTATGCGCTTGCAATACTTTTTTTATCTTTTTATCGCGCACAATTCGCCAAGGCTCATAGCAACGGTTCCAGTACACTGCATGAACATTGTGTTCTTGCACAAGATCAACAATAATTTTTTTAGGATCCCCCACATATACAGCAAGCTTACCCTTCAGTGACTTATTTAATGATTGCAACGAATGATGAAGCCACCAACGACTTGCAGCTCCCATGCAATGTTCATCTGCACTGTTATCATCAAGAATATAAATGTGTAGCACCAACCCATTATTAGCCGCCTCATACAAAGATGGATTATCTTGAAGCCTCAAGTCCTGGCGAAACCAGTGAATAATGATGTCTTTGTTCAATTTTATAATTTCTTAGTTAGTTGGTTAATAATATTAGTTTGGCAAGCATCATTAGCGCTGCCAGCAACCTCTATAG
>CALAJL010000010.1 GCA_937922735.1 uncultured Gammaproteobacteria bacterium
AATCAAAATAATTAGGGACATGTCGATTAGGAATAATTAGCAGGTGCCCAGGCGCTGCCGGATACTTATCCTGACTAATAAATGTGAGTTCACCTTGATGGATCAAGTCCACTCTGCGACAAAAAATACAATCGGAAGACACAATTAAATAATATTTAAATCAAGACAGTGGTTAGAATAAAGAGATTGTATCTCAATAAAGCAAATAAATTATTTTCTACGTTAAGTATACACATACATTATATAATGAAAATTTAACATTAAGAAATTAAGGCAATGATAAAAATCATATCGCCTAATCAATTATTAAAATCAATATAACCAGTATGTTATAAATTCACAGTCATCTATATCGTGTTAAAATAATTTAAAGTCCTTAAGATTAAAAAATAACTTATGGTAACACTCAATATAAATAATAAGAATCTACAGATGGATATCGATGATGATACTCCTCTACTTTGGGCCATCCGCGACACTGCAAACTTAACGGGCACAAAATACGGATGTGGCCAAGCACTATGCGGGGCATGCACTGTCCATGTGGACGGACAACCCATTCGCTCATGCGTAACCCCCGTATCAACAATGCAAGGGAAGGAAATAACTACCATAGAGGGTTTAAACTCAAAAGAAAGCCGGGCTATTCAAGAAGCTTGGGTGAAGTTAGATGTCCCTCAGTGTGGATACTGTCAATCAGGACAAATTATGTCTGCCACAGCATTGCTAACCAATAATAAAAATCCAACAAATGCTGACATTGATGTTTCAATGTCAGGAAATATATGTCGTTGTTCAACTTACGTTCGCATACGAGCTGCTATTAAAGATGCGGCAAAAAATCTTGTCTAGATATATATATTATGGATCAAGTAAAACTAATTAACGAAAGCCGAAGAGATTTTTTAAAACTAGGAATTGCCTCTGGCACAGGCTTAACATTAGGTTTGTATTTTAATGTCTTACATGCGGAAGACATTGGTGGAACACCATCTCTAGCGCCTAATTCATTTGTACGAATTGGTACTGATAATATAGTTACTGTAATCTCGAAACATATTGAATTTGGTCAAGGCACTTACACAGGTTTAGCTACTTTAGTTGCTGAAGAATTAGACGCCGCATGGTCACAAATTAAAGTTGAAAGCGCACCAGCTGATGAAAAGCTTTACAACAACTTAAGATTCGGCTCAATCCAAGGGACTGGTGGCAGTACTTCTATCAACAATTCTTTTCACCAAATGCGCCATGCCGGCGCAACCGCAAGATCAATGCTGGTATCTGCTGCAGCAAAATTTTGGAATGTTTCTGAAAATTCAATTTCAGTAGATCAAGGCGTTGTGAAACACTTAGCTTCGAATCAATCAGCTACATTTGGAGAACTCGCACAATTTGCAGCTAAATTGCCTATTCCGAAAAAAGTAAGCGTTAAAGATTCAAAAGATTTTATCTACATAGGCAAACAAGCACCAAGAGTTGACAGTGTAGCTAAATCTAATGGCAGTGCAGTTTTCACACAAGATATAAATTTACCAAATATGCTTACTGCGGTAGTGGCACACCCACCAACATTTGGAGTTTTGGTAAAATCGTTTGATGCTACTAAGGCTAAATCACTTAAGGGAGTTAAAGATGTTGTTGAAATACCCACAGGGATAGCAGTACTAGCCAAAGACTTTTGGACTGCAAAAAAAGCCAGAGACGCTTTGCACATTGAATGGGATGAAAGCAATGCATTCAAATTAAGCAGTGACCAAATTTTAATGCAATATAAAGCACTCGCTAAAAAACCAGGTGCTGTAGCTCATACAAGTGGTAATGTTGAAGATGCATTTAACAACGCAGAGCACACAATAACATCGAGTTACATAGTACCTTATTTGGCTCACGCCGCACTAGAGCCATTAAATTGCGTCATTCAACTCAACGACAATTCTTGCGAACTCTGGTACGGCTCTCAAATACAAACTAGTGATGTTTCAGTCATATCCAAAACTCTTGATCTACCTCCAGAAAAAATTAAAATTAATACACTCTTTGCAGGTGGATCATTTGGGCGCCGCGCTAACCCCCTTGGTGATTATGTAGAAGAAGCCGCCAATATCGCTAAAGCATCTAAGTTACCAGTACCCATAAAAATGGTATGGACTCGTGAAGATGACACCCAAGCAGGTTATTACAGACCAATGTTCTATCATGAATTGCGAGCAGCCATAGATGGTGATGGCAAGGTTACCGCATGGCATCAACGCATAGTGGGACAGTCAGTCATGACTGGAAGCGCGTGGGAAGAAGCATTTGTCAAAAATGGTGTTGATGCATCATCTGTCGAAGGAGTCTCAGACCTGCCTTATGCTATTACCAATAAATACGTAGATGTACACATTGCCACCCTACCTATTCCTGTTCAGTGGTGGCGTTCAGTAGGACACTCACATACAGCATTCGCAAAAGAAGCTTTTTTAGATCAAATTGCACATAAAATTAATAAGGATCCAGTTCAACTTAGACGTGAATTATTAATAAAACACCCACGCGCGCTTGCGGTGCTAAACCTTGCTGCAGAAAAATCCAATTGGACATCACCACTAGGAAAAAACAAAGGTCGTGGTATTGCATTACATAAATCTTTTCATACCCATGTAGCGCAAGTTGCAGAAATTACTGTGAATGAGGATAGAAGTTTTTCGGTAGACCGTGTTGTGATCGCGGTTGATTGTGGCATTGCAATTAATCCAGATACCATTCGCGCTCAAATGGAAGGTGGAATGGGGTATGGCTTATCTGCAGTGTTAAATAGTGCCATTACCTTTAAAGATGGGTTAATTGAACAGTCGAATTTTGATGGCTACCAAGTATTACGCATAAATCAAATGCCAATCGTCGAAGTGCATATAATTGAGTCCAATGAAGACCCAACTGGCGTAGGCGAACCCGGAACACCGCCCATTGCTCCCGCTGTTATTAATGCTATTGCTGATGCCACGGGGATATTTCATCACACATTACCTCTACCAAGAACCGTGTAATGAATAGTTCGGAGACAATACTTTTACGTACAGCAAGTGACTGGCTCAAACAAGAAAATGAAATTTTATTAGTAACAGTTGCTAATACTTGGGGCTCCTCACCTAGACCTGTAGGCTCTATGATGTTAATTAAGCAAGATGGTGAATTCATTGGCTCTGTTTCGGGCGGGTGCATCGAAGAAAATCTAATTAATAAATATCTAACAGGAAATTTGCCTGATAAAAATGTATTCAAACTATCTTATGGAATAGACCAATTAGATACTCAAAAATATGGTCTACCATGTGGTGGGAAACTAGAGCTATTTATTGAGAAACTCAATTCCACCGAATCATTTAAACTTGCATCGCGCGCTTTGCAAGCAAATAAACCTATTGTAAGACGCCTCAACGTAAAAACAGGAACTGTAAGCTACAGAGATTGTGACCGCAATCAACAATCTCATTTCGATGGAACATATTTACATAAGATCTTTGGCCCACAATGGCAATTATTATTAATTGGTGCGAATGAATTATCTAAATTCGTTGCTGAATTCGCTTTGTTACTCAATTATCAAATTATTATTTGTGATCCACGTGAACATATCAATACAAGTTGGATAAGTGAAGGTATGACATTCACTACAAATATGCCTGATGAGGCGATTGCTAAACTATCCCCAGTTGAGCAAAGCATAGTTTTAGCACTTACACATGATCCAAAAATGGATGATATGGCCCTTATGCAAGCCTTAACTATGGAATTATTTTATGTGGGTGCAATTGGTTCTCTCAAAACACAAGCTGCACGAAGAAATAGATTACAACAGCTTAATCTCTCAACAATACAAATTTCAAAACTACATGGCCCAGTTGGGTTGGCAATTGGAAGCAAAACTCCTGCGGAAATTGCTATTTCTATTTTGGCTGAAATTACTTCTGATCGCCACTACCTCGAAACTTCTATAAAAAATGAACAAATCCCACAGATCAGCCAAGCCTAATGACCACTAACATCTGTGGAGTTTTACTTGCAGCGGGATATGCAACCAGATTTGGAGAACAAAAATTACTATACACCTTACCAAATGGCGTAAAAATCATAGAAGCAGCTGCTAAAACTTTAAAAACAGCAATTCCGCGTTGCACTGCTGTGGTAAGAAATGATTCCGATGAAATTACCAAAATTTTAATCGACGAAGGCTACGATATTGTAGTGAACCCAAATTCACAAACTGGAATGGGCTCCAGTATTAAATGCGGAATTAGCAGTAGCATTGCAGACGCTTGGGTGATTGCGCTTGCAGATATGCCATATATACAAATACAGACCATTATAAAAATTAAAGACTTACTTGAGCAAGGCGAAAAAATTGTTGTCCCTAGCTATAAACAACAACATGGCCATCCAGTTGGATTCGATTTAACAAATAAGAATCAACTTTTAAAATTAAATGATGCTTTTGGTGCAAAACATTTATTAAATAGTAATATAAATTTAGTAAAAACATTTGAGATAGATGATCCTGGTATCATTCAAGATATCGACCGAAAACAAGATATTATAATTTCTAATTAGGTAGTAAATGTAAGGAGGCAAATACCGCAGCATTAGACTCAATTTGTTATGTCATTTCCACATATAGTTTGCTATGGCACGAGTACTTTTTGCATACATCCGATTCACCATAATCATGATAGTTAGCCCTTCTCGAAAGAATTTTATTTATTAATGAGACGACAACCTCATAAAATAGCATTTATGCCAATATTACCCACATATATAAGTTGTATAATCCCATTTTCTTTACTTACTTCATAGTTGTTTATCTCAATGAATAATAACAAAGTATTTGTTGCTTACATTCCTGGAATGGATACAAGAAACCTTGCGAAAACTTGGACGCCATTTATTTCTAAATGCTTAGAAGATTACGCTTCGTCAAAAATATTTACTAACCCTAGTAATGAAGTACTATCCACATTAATCACCGGGATGAACCCTCATGAGCACGGTATTTGGCAATTAAAAACTAAAGAATCACTCGATGAACTAAGAGAAGAAAAATTAATCGATAAAATTCCAGATATATTCACTGTTGCAATCCAAGCATTTCGACATCAATTTTTTCATGATTGCGATGTGCCCACCATACCGCCTGGACGAAGAAGAGCCTTTGAATTGCGACGAGTAAAATTTCGAGGTCGTGCCAATACAAGTGATCTTTTACATCAACTCGGCCATGTACCTTCTATTATTAACAGCATGAGTGATGGAAACATCATTTATTCATTTTCTGATCGGCTCCATGATCAAAATACATTACTCAACAACGTGGCTAATGGTGAAGCCAACTTAGAATTTTTACAATTCCATGCCTTAGATATGTTGGGGCACTGGCAACTAGATACTGATGAAAAATTACAAGAAATTTATAATCAAGTTGATACATTCTTAAAAAATCTATACGAAAAATGTGAATCTAAAAATATAAGAATGGTTATTGTCTCCGACCATGGACAAGAAAAAGTGACTGGAGACATAAACCTTAAAAAGAAGCTTAGCGAAATTGACGTACCACAAAATGAATTCAATTATTACATTCAACCTATGCAGGCTCGTTTTTGGTTTCACTCTAATCGTGCACGTGAAAAAATAGTAAAAATTCTTAAAGAAATTACACCAGGCAATGTTCTCCATTTTGAAGATTTACATAAATTTAATATCAATTTTAAAAGTCCAGAGTATGGCGAAGTCTATTTCATTCCTGAACCTGGATATTTAATTTTTCCTCATGATTTCTATCACCCACTAGTAAATCTTGTATTTGGTATTAAAGACCCTCAACAGCGCAATCGTATTCTTAACCCAAAACATGTTGCCTACCATGGTTACCTTCCACATCATGACTCAGAAAAAGGACTGTTGCTTTTGACAGATAACCTTTCCAAAATAAACCATTCAGAAATTAATGCAGCGGATATAGCGCCAACCTTACTCAATATGATTGGTCAAACTAAACCTGCATTTATGACAGGAATTTCTCGGCTCAGTGCCTAAATAGATGAAAATGTGCAAACAAGCCTAAAACTTTCATGCCTAGTCCATAAGAAATGATCAATTGGAGACTTTTTCTACAAACGTTTGTTACATTAATTATTCTTTGGTATCTAACAAAGATAATTCCATTGCAGAATGTTTATCAAGCTATTCTCCATTCTGAGCTTATTTGGATAATAGCTGCACTAGCATTCATTCTCATAAGTTTATTTTCAATGTCTGTTCGTATGAACATCATGATGAAACAACAAAAACTAAAAATCAGCCTATGGAATATATTTCGCATCCGTTTAATTAGCTTTTATTATAAATTATTCATTCCAGGTGGCACATTCGCAAACATTGGCATCCTATTTTATAAGTTTTCGCAAATAAATAATGATCAAAAGACGGAGATTATATCCTCGATTATGTTTGATCGACTCTTAGCCACGGTAGGTTTATGTTTCGTTGGTTTAATTTGCTTATTTATTACGAAACCTGAATTGCCATTTTTATTAATTAGCTTAATTACTCTAATATTTTCGAGCTTATTAATTATAATTTTTATTTTATCGAATAAAAAAATATCTAATATTATTGGAAATTACTTACGTAATAACGAAAATAAATTAACTTTAAAGTTTTTGAAATTACTTAACTCAGTAAAAGAATTCCAAAAATTAACAGTGTTAAATCTTATTTATTTGATAATGCTTTCGATACTGCCACACATTTTTGGAGTTATCGCGTTTACTGCAATAAGTTGCTCAATGGGCTTAGAGCTTACTTTGCTAGATTGGGGCTGGATACGTTCAGTTGTTATTCTTGGAACCATGCTACCCATATCGTTAGCAGGCATAGGTATACGTGACGGCATATTAATTTACATCTTGAGCCTTTATTCAGTGACAGCCGACTCTGCTTGGGCTTTGTCAATTCTATTGCTAGCGGTTACTACGCTTTGGCCCGCATTTTTAGGGTTAGCCCTAGAAATTAAGAGCTTTGGTAATAAAATAACTTCTAGTTGAATACCAAGCAATTAATAACCATACACTTATATAGAGAATGTATATAGAGAATGGTGGCCGAGGGCGGAATTGAACCACCGACACGAGGATTTTCAATCCACTGCTCTACCAACTGAGCTACTCGGCCAAAGACAGGTTGTTTACTTGGAGCGGGGTATTAAACGTGGCTATATATAATGAGTCAACACGTTTTTGGTTAAGGCGCCTTATTTTGCGTTCGGGTCTACAAAATCTTTAGGGGCTTCAGAGCCTTCACCAAAAAAGAATTTATCCATTTCTTCTTCAAGAAATTTACGTGCTTTAGGGTCTACAGGAGACAGGCGATACTCATTTAACAGCATGGTCTGATGTCCTACCCACATTTGCCAGCCTTCTTGCGAGACATTGTCATACACCTTTTGACCTAATTCGCCCGGATAAGGCATGTATTCTAGCCCTTCAGCTTCTTTATTAAGCTTTACACATTGCACCATGCGACTCATAAGGTTGTTCCTTTTTACTATTTAAGACTTGTTCCAACGCCTTTTGTACCGGCGCGGCTAGACCAATTTTTTGGTCTGTAAGTTTATACCAAACCCCGAGATCGTCTTCCATTACACCATTGGGTTTTTTATTGATCTGAATGAGTTTAGGATGCATATGGAGCCGAAAATGCGAAAATGTATGCGAAATAACCGGCAAAGACTGCATTTGATGTGGGAAAGCTTTCATTCTCATATTCACCCAGGCTTCATATTTTTCCGTATTGTCAAATTCGGGAAAGCTATATAAACCACCCCATATTCCTGTCGGTGGACGTTTTTCTAACCAAACTGAGTCATCTAGATTATTTTGTATGATGGCTACCACGATTTCTCTTTGAGGAATTTTTTTAGACGGCTTCGAAGTCGGTAATTCGTTTTGTCTTTGTTGGGTAAACGCCAAACAGTTTTCTTGCACGGGACAATCGCCACAACGGGGTTTGCTGCGTGTACACAATGTAGCCCCAAGATCCATCATGGCTTGGGTATATTCAGCAAAGGACTTTTCTGGCAATAATGATTCTGCGTGATGCCAAAGTTTTTGCTCCACTTCACGCATGCCTGGCCAACCTTCTACTGCGAAGTATCGTGCTAATACCCTTTTTACATTGCCATCTAATATTGCATGAGGCTGATTACAACTTAATGCCAATACTGCAGCAGCTGTGGAACGTCCAATACCAGGCAAGTCAATTACTTGATCAATATTTTTAGGAAATTCACCGCCATGCTTTTCGCATATTTGTTGCGCCGCTTTATGTAGATTTCTTGCTCGAGCGTAATAACCTAATCCTGTCCAATGATGGAGCACTTCATCAACATTGCTTTTAGCCAGCTTACTGACATCAGGAAAGCGCTGCATGAACTTTTCGTAATAAGGAATTACCGTTTCGACACGCGTTTGCTGCAACATGATTTCTGATACCCACACTTTGTATGCATCATGATGATGTTGCCAAGGAAGATTTTTGCGGCCATGCTGGTCAAACCATTGCAATACGTGTTGACTAAAGCTTTTACTCATTATTGAACCGAATAACTGGGCGCAAGCATCTGCAGACGTTGAACTATTTCTGAAATTCTCTTTTTAAACTTTTTAGTTACTGTGTGAGAGCGAATGAGCGGAGGGATCCAAAATTTTGGTTGCATAGTGGCTTGGTAAGTGACTTCAGTATGATTATCAACGCCAACAAACTTCCAACTTGTATGACCTGATCGCAGGTCACTCAAAAAAGGAACCACTTCTGCATCTAACGATTCAAATCCACTTTGTGTAATATTCTCAACTCGCGTAATTTTTTTACAAAAAAATATCGCGCAATCTTTTACCACAGTGCGTATCCGCGCAGAAATTCTACTAGAAGTCGTTTCTAGAATTTCACTTTCTATAATAGAAGGATGTAGCTGAGAAATATTTTCGTAATCTGTAAGCGCAGCTACTACACTCTCAGGGCTTGCCTCTACTATAAAACTAGCATTTAAATAATAAATACCTTGCTTATATTCTGCCGTGATTTCCTCGGCATGAAGAATGCAACATACATTAATCCAAATAAATGCAGCACATAGAATTAATTTCATTTAAAACAGTTTAATACCTTTTAACTTATCGCCCAATTTCTCATTGAGTTTTTCTTTAAGCTCTTCTTTTTTCTCTTCTTTCTTTTCTTCAAACTCTTGCTTCAGCTCTTCCTTCTTCTCTTCTATTTTTGCGGACTGTGTGCACTTCAGTGCAGTCTTCAAATCCACTCCGTAACTTAATTTATCGAATGGACCTTTTATAGTAACCGGAATCCCGCACTTACCCGGCTCTTCGGATAAGCCGATAGAAATTGTATAGTCAGTTGTCGACTGGCCAATATCAACTTTACCAATTCCCTTAGCAACGATGATAGGTGTATTCAGTATAAAATCTTTGTTGTCCGTTAAACCATTCGTAATATTAAAGGTGCCAAACAATTTATCAAACACGAGTTCTTCGCCAGCCGCTTTGGGCTCACGTCCTTTAAGGAATGCCGCTGCTTTTTCAACATTCGCTGCAAGTTTTGCATCTCGTAATGCACCATTGCCTGCATTTAAATCAACTTTCCCACCTAGTGCACGCTTAAGTTCGGCAACACTATTGCCTGTCGTGTTCACATCAAGCGAAAGATTACTAAGACCACGTAAATACGCTTGCTCTTCACCTAAAAAATCCATACTTAACTTATCTATCTGAACATCTGCCAGATCAGTTGAAAGTGCATACTTCGGTGTGTCGTTACGCACATCTACACTTGCCTTTCCCTTCATCGTTCCATCATAAAGATTCATCGACATTGGTGTGACTTGAAGCAACCCTCCTTTTGCGGTGACCGTAGCGTTTACATTGGTCATGGTCATACCCGAAACAATCAACTTGCCGACTGAGATGTCACCATTTACACGCATATCTCTAAGTGTCTTAGTTGGTAACTCGATGGCTTCATTCTCATCTGCTGGCGTGCTTTCTGCTTTTTCTTCTGCACTAGAGGTTGGCAATAGCTTATCTAGATCTAACAAATCAGAGGCTAGAGAAAATTTAACATCTGGCTTACTGAATGATTTTACGGAAGCCTCTCCCGTTAACTGTGTATCTAACATGGAAATAACCAATGATGAAAGACTTAGCGCCTCATTAGCAACATCCGCATCAATAGTGGTTTGCATAGAAACATCTAGCTTACCTTCTGGGAAAGCATCACCCGTGCCTGCAATTTTAATATCTGTGTTTTGCATAGAATATTTTTGTGTTGCAAAGTTTCCACTTACATCAGATGTTAAATCTACGACTAGCGCACCATTTGGAAAAGATTCACCTGTACTATGAAGATCAACATCTAAACCTTGTAAGCTTAATGTCTGTGCTTTTGAGTCAAACAATGCTTTGGTTACAATTTCTAAACTTGCATCCATCACAGGTGAGGCATTCTTTAACCTTAGATCCATTTTTACATCGGTAGCTTTGCCGTCACCCAATTCGCCCGTTGTTAAGTTAAAGGGGGCAATTTGTACTTTTGTTCCCGCCTGATCATCTTGCCAAAGTAATTCTGCATCGGTAATTTCAACTCCATTGATCACCACATCGACTGCTGGGCTTGCAGAACTTTCTGAAGGTTTTTCATCTGCCGGCGCCTCGTCAGGCATTAAATCATCCCAGTTCGTTACACCTTGCGCATTTGTATGCAAATTTACTTTCAAACCATGCAAAATTAATTTTGAAGCTTCAACCTTGCTCTTCAATAAAGGCAGCACTGCAACATTGATATTCACTTTATCTACTGTAGCCATTGGTGTATCACCAAACCCTGGGGCATTTCCAAAAGTAGTTTGTCCTAAAGTAAGGCCTAACCGTGGCCATAAAGTATGTTCGATATCCCCTGAAATAATTAAATCTCTACCGGTTGCTTGCTTAGCTTTATCGACAATTAATTCTTTATAATTATTTAAGTCTAGGGTGTTTATAAAAAATGCACCCGCACCAATTACTACTACGATCAATAAAAAAATTGCGATAAATAAATATTTAATTAACTTCACCGACGTACTCCTGAAAATTCTTTTCGTTATACTTATAGATAGATCATCAACAACACTAAAAGTTTATGATTCACGAGCCCAGGCGCCAGACTTTCCACCTGTCTTAGTGAGTAATGCAATGTCTTGCAAAATCATACCTCGATCCACCGCCTTACACATGTCATAGATCGTTAATAATGCAACTTGTACTGCGGTGATGGCTTCCATTTCTACACCAGTTTGACCTTTGGTCTCAGCAGTCGCTTTACAATAAATGGCTGCAGGCGCTTCTTGCACTTCAAATTCAATCTCAACCGAGGTAAGCGCCAAAGGATGACATAACGGCACTAACTCTGAGGTTTTCTTTGCGCCCATAATGCCAGCGATACGAGCTATACCTAGAACATCGCCTTTTTTATGTCCACCCGATTGCACCAAACGTAATGTTTCTGATTGCATAGAAATGCGGCCATCCGCTACCGCAACACGATGACTGATAGGCTTATCCCCCACATTCACCATGTGGGCTTTACCTTCTTCATTAAAGTGGGTTAGTTTGCTCATGTTACGTAAATGGTACCATTTCGTATTGGTCTATAGACAATGATTTTGAGGTTAATATTTTAAGTATGTCTGTACATGTTAAATACTTTGCCAGCTTACGAGAAGCCATTGGCCGTGGCCATGACGATATTCCATTCACCTTCTCAGGCACCGTGACGGTTTCTGAAATATGGGAACAGGCCACTCAAAACATGCAACGACCTGATCGCTTATTAGTAGCGGTGAATCAGGAGTACGCAGACTTTGACAAAGAAGTGTATGACGAAGACGAAATCGCATTTTTCCCGCCCGTTACCGGTGGCTAATTATCAACGTAACAATCGCATTCATGTAGTCGATAACGGCTTTACCTTTTTTGGTTTTGTATTTGCGTGGGGTTGGTTATTTTCTAAAGGACTTTGGCGACATGGCCTTGTCATGCTACTGCTCTATATTCCCATTTATTTTTTTCATTCAATTGTAATGGCTTATATCATGGCGGCTTTCACATTACCTGAGCTTCACTTACTGCTACCTTCCGTAATCCTATTTTCAGTCCACCTCTATGTAGGCTTAAAAGGAAATCAATGGTTGAGAACAACACTTGTTAGCAAAGGTTATAAAAATGTATGAGCTATCCGCTATTGAATGAGCAAAAACAATCCACGCGAAT
>CALAJL010000011.1 GCA_937922735.1 uncultured Gammaproteobacteria bacterium
AATAATATTATCTTAAGTATTCGCTAATGACTTTCGTTGATCTAGCGCTGATTGATAGTTGTTATGGATGAAGTCATCTATTTCTTTATTGGGTGGCCTCTCGGTATGGAAAAGATGGTAAACAACTGCTTGGTTGATTAAAGGGTAGCGTCTTGCACCAGCTTTTAGCAGTTCTATTTCAAGCCTTGCATCTTCTCTTCTTCGTTCTTTGGTTTTAATAATTTTGTCACTTGTATCTACGTAGCCTCCAACTTTTTCAAATAAGTCTTTATGTAGACTAAAATTGACACCCATTAAGCGTCTCTCAGTAATGTGAAAGCATCGGGCAAGCCGCCTAGGTAGTCTTATGCCATGCATGTAACGTTTAGTGTCTTTGCGGAATGCGCTTGTCAGAGTAGCGCCGAAAATGTTTTCTAATTTTCTAGATTTGATAAAGTTCAGATCTATAGATTTAGTGATTTCCGGGCCAAGCCTTACTCTTCTGCCGCAGAGTATCGTGTTTGCACGAGCCGAATTTATATGATCATTTACCCAAAGTTTGTGAGGGATGGAATCTCCGTCTAGAAATATTAGATAATTGCCAGTAGATTCATTAACGGCTTGATTGCAAATTTTTAGTTTTCGGTTGCCTTCGTCTTCATGCCAAATATGTTTTATTGGGATATCGCTTAGCTTTGACCATTTTTTAATGACGTCTTGAGTTTCCTTTTTTGAACCGTCATCAGCAATTAATATTTCGGTGGGTTTGGTTTTTTGCATATGTAATCCACATAAAACAAAACCGAGTTCTTTAGGTTTGTTATATGTTGTGACAATTACAGATGAGAGTATGTCCATGTTTTGATATAAAATAGGCCTTATATTATTGATATAGGTGTTTGATGTTCAAAGTATAATATATTCGCTTTTTGATACTAAAGCCTCCTGACATCCAAAAAATAAATATCTTTGACCATATGGAATTATAACCCTCACCTAGGTATTTTTTAAGAATTTCTGTGTGAGGTATATCCTTTAGGTTAAATTTTGTTAAGCACTTAATATCAAAGAATAATTTTAAAGGCTTAATCATCAAACGTGTTTTAGTGCACCGGTCATTATCAATTAAAGTAAATTTAGCATTTTCAATATCGCACACATTGATATTCTGAATGTCTGCATATTTTATGTCTGTAAGAATATTGCCGCCATGTGGATCATCATGACGAACGTTAGCAGAATGAATGGACTTAATTATTGCAATATGCTTTTCGCTGATAGTGCTAATTAATTTATCCTTATGTGGCAAGTCTGATGTTTTGATATGATCATGTAATTCAGTGACAGTTAACTCGCTGTCGACATTTTCATATAGAAAATAGCTTTTATAATTAAACCAAGAATATTGGTAAGTCCAGTAGGCGATAGGAATAATTGTATCCACCCCCGCTGCATGAAGGATGATGCTGTTTTTATAGCTATTGAGGTTATAGTCTTTAAATAAACTGGTAATAAAGACGTTTATTCGTCGCCAAAATTTATAATCTTTGCTAACTTCAGACACTTTCATCGTTACCTTTTTAGAAACTGGCTCTAAAGGGAAACAGTAAAGCTTGTTTCTTTTCCTGCTTTTCTTTTGGATGATAAGGTCATTTAATTCAAAACTTAAAAAATCACTCTTATTGATCCATTTCTCAATGGAGTGATGATAGCTATTACCTTTATATGTAATGTATTTGCCATGTAAGTAAGACGTGAAATTCAAAACTAAAGCCTATTAGTTGAGTGATGAAAATATCGGTATAATAAGGATAATGATAGTCCGCAAAAACATAATAATTTTGTTAAAAAAGATATAATCGGATGTCAAAAGTAGAAAATATTAACTTGCCTGATAATATTGAGATTCTTGAATATATTGGCAGTGGTGGTCGTGCGCATGTATATAGTGCAATGCTTGATGCAAGTAAGGTTATCGTAAAAGCATACCATAAAGAAGTTATACGAAAATATAGAGATAAGTACAAAGTAGATATAGCTGAATACGAGTATTCTAGGAACCAAGCGTTATATGCGCTGCCTGAAATTCAAGAATACATTGCCAAGCCACATCATGTTTTCCCTGCTTATAGTGAATTTACTCATTGTGTTGTGCAGGAGCGCGTATATGGTGAAAGTCTTGAGTGTTTAATTAAGCGATTGGGTTATCTGCCAGATGAAATTCTAGAAGCAGGCCATAAAATAGTTAAAGTTGCGGAAATGAATGCTATTCATGATCTTGATATCAGTGTCGGGAACGTCATGATTAATAAAATTGAGGATAAATGGGTACCTGCTTTATATGATTTTAATATTATGCCGCAGTATTTGTTTTCACCTAATCCAATGGTTTGGTTAGGATATAAGTTGGGTATTAGGAAAAAATCTTTTCGTGATTACCGAAGTTTAAGGAATTGGGATAGAAGAGGTAAACAAAAAAAATGGCTTGGAAAGAATTGAGAGACTTAACCTATGAATAAGGAAATACATAAGCTAGTTTGGTTGGCTTTACCAATCGTAGTTGTAGCAATGCCATACATTGCTCGAATGATCAGTCTCGATACTGACCAATTTATATATGGTGAAACCGGTATTATAGAAAATCTCACGGTTATATTTTTATTCACGGCAATTGTTGCCTGTTTGTGTTTTTTGTTTACTAAAAAGCGTATTCAATTTCCTGGGTTTAGGGTGTGGATGGTGATATTTTTACTTGGAGCTATTTATTACGCTGGGGAAGAGATGAGTTGGGGGCAGCACTTTTTTGGTTGGGGTACGCCAGCATCGTGGACAGAATTTAATGATCAGCAAGAAACGAATTTGCATAATACTGCTGCGATTTTTGATCAGATTCCCAGAACTTTATTATCACTTGCAGCATTAATTGGTGGAGTAATAATACCAATTTATAGGAAATTTAAAAATCATATTCCAAATAAAGCATCCATGTTTGATTGGCTGCTACCTACATATGTCTGTTTGCCAGCAGCATTTTTGTCACTACTAGTGAGTTGGCATGAGAAATTTTATAAGCTATTTGATGTTAATATGCCTATAGTGTTGGATATTCGTGCGGGTGAAACGAAAGAGTGTTTGCTTGCACTTTTTATGATGATGTATGCACTCTCAATCTGGTACCGTAACCGGAATGTTAATAGTTAGTAATTCGCGTAAGATTTTTCTTCAATAATCATAGAGCCAAGTTTCAAATTTATCTTTTTCTTAGTATCTGCGCGCTTGTCATTTTGTATATAAACTGATCTTGCTAGTTCAACAAATACGTGATCAAACTCTTTATTAGATTCTTTGATTCTAATTTTATCTTCTATATCCCATAAAGCTTTATTATTTTCTTTAAGCTCTTGTTTTAGTGCGTTGAGTTCTGGGTCTGGTGTAGTATTTTCCCAAATTTGGCGCAAGAGTTTTAGTTCAACCTCTACGTTAGCTAGTTTTTCTTTGTCTTCAATGTTCTCAGATTTTATTTCTAAAATTGTAATTTTGTCTAAGAGCTCTCCAGGAGATATTGGTATATTGATATTTTCCATGCGGTTAATTTAGTTGTTGCCTTTTTTGAGTTGTTTTGAAAGTGTTGTTAACTGATTTGTAACATCTTCGATACTTATCAAATCCATAACGCCATCATATTCTAATTTTGTGCCCCATTTAAGTTTATTAGCAGGTTTATTTTTATACATCTTTGCTGCTTCATTATATTTGTTAATGCACCAATCTTTGCTGAGATACGGCCCGCTTCGATTGGGATTGCTTGCAGCATGTAGTCCGATTACATAGGTGTTAGAGCCAGTCGCCATATGAGCGGGTCCTGAGTCGGGAGTGATAATAACATCAGCTCGATTTAATAATGCTAGAAATTTCTTTAAAGTATCTTTGCCAATTAAGTTTGTTGCGTCACACCGCATGTGCTGCTCGATTTCTTGCCCAGAAATTTTTTCAATTTCAGAAGGGCCACCACAGATCAGTACATTTGCATTTAGCGATTGGATTGCAAAATCAGCTACAGCTGCATAACGATCATTGCGCCAATTACGTTTCGGATGACTGGAGCATGGGCTAATAATTAAATTTAGACGCTCATTGTCAATATGTTGGTCAGCAAATTGATAAGCGTCTTCAGAGATTATGTATGGCCATTTGAGCTCACGTTCATGTAAGCCAAGATGCTGTATGAAACTAAAAAAACTATCTAAGACATGTTGTTCTTGAACGGCAGGTATGCTCTCATCGATAAACAATGTGTGTAAATCTTTCGATCGGCTTTTATCATATCCAAGCTTGAGTGTAGCGGGTATCAGCGAGCAGATGAAATTTGCTCGCAAGGAAACTTGAGCACAGATTAATACGTCAAATATTTTTTTTCTCACCATCTTTGCAAGTGATAAGTAGCTTGAGAAGGCTTTTGTTTTGTCAAATATAATAAATTCGATATCAGGGAAGTCTTTCACTAAAGCAGCCTCGCTCTTACCTATCACCCAAGTAAGTTTAGTATTTGGCCAATGCTTTTGAAGGGTATACACAACTGGAATCATATGAGTTACATCGCCAATAGCGGATAAGCGCAGAATACAAATGGAGTTTGGCGGATGTTTCATTATTTTCCTAAATCAGTAGAATCAACTATGTGGAAATAAAATCAAAGATACGTTTTCAAAATATACAATGAAAGACATTGTGATGAGCTATGAAGGTGATGATATCGTTGCCTGCAATAAAATGCTATTTGAAGAATTTCCGCTATGCTTGTTTGATCCTAATTACCTGGAAACTAATTCATTGCTTGATGTAAATGATACTAGACTTAAGCATGGGAGAGGGGGTGTATATGCGTTTACATATAAGAACCTTGATTTGGTGCTACGTCACTACTGTCGTGGCGGCATACCTGCAAAACTAATAAAAGATAAGTACCTGTGGACAAGCTTAGCGAATACAAGAGCTATGTTGGAGATGGAAATGTTGCAGGTAATGTATAAAGCAGGGCTACCAGTACCTGAGCCTGTAGCAGTTCGCATTCACAGAAGTGGCTTAACATATCAGGCTGATATCGTCACAGTTTTTATTCCTAACTCAAAAACGCTTAGTTCCATACTTCAGCTTGATGAAATTTCTAGTGAAGAATGGCAGGAAATTGGGCAAGTGATCAAAAAATTTCACGAATATAATTGTAATCATGTCGACTTGAATGCACATAATATTATGAGGGATGAGCAAGGGAACTTTTACCTGATTGATTTTGATCGATCAAATATTGAAAGCACTTCAGGAAAATGGCGGATGAAAAATTTAGAGCGTTTGAAACGCTCACTTGAAAAATTATCCAGTATGAATAAAGAATTTAACTATTCTTCATTAAATTTCGCATCTATTATGCAGGGCTATGCTGAATAAAATTATTTAGTTTATTTATTTGGTTTATAGGTTTCCTCTAGGAACGGTTTTAGGTGTTTTAAATATGAATTTAGAATACCCTGTTGTTTATTCATAAACTGCAGGGCATTTTTTCCATATATCTCACGTTTTTCATCATCGTTTAATAGGCTAATAAGTTTGATGCCAAGTTGTTGGTTGTCTTTAACCTGTATAAGGGCATCAGACTTTAATAACTCAGAGGTTTCAAGTGCAAAATTATCGGTATGCGGCCCAACAATAATGCATTTCCCATAGCTAGAGGGTTCCAGGATATTGTGGCCTCCGTGTGATATTAGAGATCCACCAACAAATACTAAAGCAGCCTCATTAAAAAATGTATTTAATTCCCCAAGCGTATCAATTATATATATATCTGTAGTGTCGGTAACCACGCCTCGCTCGCTGCGTAAAATCACGTTCATGTTATTGCTTCTAAACTGCTGTGCAAGCTGTTTACAGCGTTCGGGGTAACGCGGTGCAATAACTAGTAAATAGTTTTTTCTTTTTAATAATTCAATGTGTTGAATAAGTTGCGATTCTTCACCTTCGTGAGTCGAAGCCGCTAAGAAAAAGGCTCGTTTTATAGTAGTGCAAGCTAGTTCTTGGCTGTTAATGTTAGAGCTTGCATATTTTAAATTACCAATTGTATGTGTAATTTCGCTGGGCGCACCGAGGAGTAGAAATTTTTCATGGTCAGCTTGTGAACGTGCCAATATTAAATTTGTGTTTTTCAGAGCTCGTGCGAGCTCATTTTTAATGATCTTATTTGCATTTGAGGTTTTATTAGTGAGTCTTGCATTGATAATTATGATAGGAATTAGATTTCTGGTGGCGTGACTATAATAAGTTGGCCAGATTTCAGTTTCTAAAATTATTGTACATAACGGATGTATTTTTTTTATGAAGCTTTTGACTGAGAATGCTAAATCGATAGGAAGGTAGTGATGTGTATAAGTATTGTCATGAAGTTTTTCTACTAAGCTTGCCGCTGTCGGGGTGTTAGTAGTAATAATGATTCGTTTTTCTGGATACTTACTATGTATAGATTCTATCAGTGGTTTTGCGGTAATAAATTCACCTACCGATGCGCAATGAAAGTGAATTGGCTGAGTGATGTCTGATGTATATGCAAATCCAAGTCTTTGTTTGAAGTATCGCCATCCACCATCTTTAATAGATCGATAGACCGCATGAGCCAGTGCGAGAGGGCTTAAGGCAAGTAATAGGAGCTTGTATAAGGTGCTTGTTGTCTGCAAAGTTTTAGCATCTGAATTAATTTAGCCAGCTGTCAATTTGAGCTAAATCATCTACGCTAAGGGTACCTACAGCTTGTTTTAAATTCAATGTATTTAATAAGTAGTCATATCGGGCGCGTGAGAAATCACGTTTGGCTCGAAAAGTTTCCTGAAGCGCTAAAAGGACGTCAACAGAAGTTCTGGTGCCCACCTGGAATCCCGCTTCTGCTGCACGTGCGGCAGCCTCAGTGGACTCTAAAGCACGTGATAATGCTTTTACGCGACTAATCCCAGAGATAACATTTAAATAAGCATCGCGTGTATTTTTTATCGTTTCTCGACGAACTTTTTCATGCTCATTAGTTGATAATTCTGCTCGGTGTAACGCTTCCTTGGTGCGATAATGGGTACGACCACCTGAAAAAATTGGAAAACTTAACTCAAGGCCGATGCGTGTATCTTCCGATTCCCTTGAGCCTGTCAGGCCACCTGTGTCGGTATCGGTATGCGTGGCAACAATATCAAGCTTTGGATAATGCTGAGCTTGTTGAAGCTTTATTTCTTGTTGGGCGATTGTTCTTGTGTATTCGCTAGATATTAAAGTTAAATTTTCATTTAATGCTTTATTGATCCAATCATCTACATTGTCAGGATCAGGTCTGATTAATTGCATACGGTCAGATAGAGGATTGAGTGTTTCAGCACGTTCAGCAATGATGACTTCTAGTGAATCTTTTGAGATTTCTAGTGCATTCTGGGCATCTATCTCGCTTGCAATGGCAAGATCATATGAAGCTTGCGCTTCCTTTACATCAGTAATTGCAATTAGACCCACTTCAAAACGTTTTTTTGCTTGCTCAAGTTGTCGGCTAATGGCTTCTTTTTCCGATTGTCGAAATTTCAAATTATCCTGTTCAGCCAACACATTAAAATAAGCATCAGCAGTTCGCGATATTAATGCTTGGTATGAGGCATCTAGGTCAATGCTAGCCCTGGCAACGGAGGTTTTAGCTTGTCGCAATTGAACGTAGTAGTCATGGTGATAAAGCGCTTGAGTGATACTTAAGGTATAACCATGATCATTGAAGTCTACTTCTCTTCCAGCAACACCAAAAGTATTGCCATCAGTTTCTTGGTTAACGTCTGTTGTATTAGCGCTTAAACTGGCTTGCGGTAATATATTGGCTCGTGCGATGGGCGCAGCTTGTGCTTCAGCGTTATAACGTGATTCTGCGGCATGAATATCAGCATCTTTTTGTTTAGCGGTCATGTACACATCCATCAGGCTTAATGCGTAACTTGGGCTAAAAATTGATAATGTTAGCGCTATGAGTGCGCTATGCATCAAGCTCTTTGCTAAATGCGCTTTTTTGCTTTGTAATTTCATGCCTATGTATCTGTAATTAAATCAATCTATTAAGCGAATATGTAATGATCGGTCATAATCCATCAGTAGATGGGCATGGAAACGTCAATATCTCTTGCCCAGCCATCTATGCCAGTTGAAAGATTGATTACCTTAGAATAGTCATTCTGAGCCAAATAGTTTGCAACGGCACGGCTTCGAATACCATGATGACATATCACAACGATTTCTTCATCGGGATCTAAGTCTTGCATTGCGCTTGGCACTTCTCGCATCGGAATAAGTTTCGAATTATCGATATGGCAGCGCTCGTATTCCCAAGGTTCTCTTACATCTAATAAGACTGGTTTTATGGCGGCCTGTTCAAGATGTTCTTTTAATTCTTTAGGGCTAAATTCTTTAAACATTACAATTCAAATACTTGCGGTGATTGCATGCCAATTAGTGCTTGTAAATTTGTTTCAAACAAATTTGTATGATTAAAGCCATGATCACTAATTCGAGTAATGAGTTTCGCTTGCATAGCGGGTGCAAGGCCAGCCACTACAAACAAGCGCCCTGTTTCAGTTAACAACTCTTCAAACATGGTGCAGTATTTAGGCATGGATGCATTGATGGCTATAACATCATACTGCTTGTTTATATGAGTGCTAAAAAAATTATTATCTAAGATATCGCCCACCAAGAAATTGACGTTATTTAATTTTTGCTCATGTAGCGTAGTTTGTGCTTGGTCACTTAGGTTCTGATAATATTCTATGCTGTCTACGTGCTTACCAAGCTTCGCCAAACAAGCGGTTACATATCCTGAGCCTGTGCCAATTTCTAAAATTTTATCATCAGCTTGAATTTGTAATGCCTGTAACATTCGTGCTTCTAATTTTGGCGACATCATGAACTGATTATGATCAAGCGGTATTTCAAGGTCAGCGAAGGCTAATTTCCGATGTTGAGCAGGGACATATAGTTCACGTGGTGTTTCTTCAATAATCTTTAAAACGTCAACATCCAAGACATCCCATGGACGTATTTGTTGCTCAATCATGTTGAATCTTGCTTGCTCTATATTCATATGTTTTTATACCCTGCTTATATCGGGTTTTATGTGTGCGTTGTAAGTATATGCACGTCATAATATCAGATTACATCCATGCATCATTATTTATAAATCTACTACGGTTATTCATTACTTTTGAGTGCAAATAAGATACTAGTTATTGGGCCAGCCTGGGTTGGTGATATGGTGATGGTTCAGAGTTTATTTATTGCTCTGAAACAGCAAAATACACAGAACATCATCGATGTCGTGGCGCCAGGGTGGTCAGCTCCAGTGCTTGCTCGTATGCCAGAAGTTCGGCGGGTGATAAAAGTTAATTTACAGCATGGCAAACTACAGCTCGCAGAACGATATCGAGTAGGTAAGAGTCTGCGAGGTGAATATGATAGGGCTATCATTTTGCCTAAGACTTTCAAGTCAGCATTAATTCCCTACTTTGCCAAAATTCCTAAACGCACCGCTTATAGAGGTGAGATGCGTTATGGAATCGTAAATGATATGCGTGATCTAGATACGAGCGTTACCTACAAAGCGGTAGAAAAGTATCTGCAATTAGGAGTCGATTTAGAAAGTATAAATAAAGGTAATTTTAAACAAGCACCCAAGATCTACTATCCAAAACTAGAAATCGATGAATGCAAGCGTCAGAATGCCATCAAGAAATTGGCAATTGATGTATCCATTCCTGCGATTGCATTTATGCCGGGTGCAGAATTTGGGCCATCCAAGCAATGGCCGGGAAGCCATTTTGGCGAACTCGCTAAAAAATTTAAGTCATTAGGCTATAACGTGTATGTTTTTGGTTCGCCTAAAGATAATCCAATTGGTGAAGAAATCGCACAAGCCTCTAATGGAGAGGCCGTAAATTTATGTGGTCAGACGAGTCTGGAGGAAGCGATAGATTTGCTTTCGTTAATGAAAGTAACCATTACTAATGATTCTGGATTAATGCATATTGCAGCAGCCGTTGGCAAGCCAGTGGTTTCTATCTATGGATCAATTACCCCAAAATATACGCCACCCTTGACGGATAAAAAGGAAATTCAATATTTGGGTTTGGAATGTAGTCCGTGCTGGAAGAAGCTCTGCCCTTTCGGGCATTACAATTGTTTGAATAATATCGAAGTGAATAAAGTCTACGAAAGTGCACAGAGGCTGTTACAGGAAGAAATCTCCACGATCAAAACTTGAGTCTAGCGATGCTAGTTTTTCAGGGTGATTGATTAGGTCTTCAATAAACCAGTTAGCATGGTTGTAGAGGCAGGTAACATCCTTGCATTCTTCAGTAGCATCAAAAGCTTCAATCAAGCGCAAAGTGTTTTTCTGGGTATCTATTACACCTGCTTGTGTATCATAGGCATGTTTTTTACCTAGTAATGCTTGTGGCACATGCCGGTAAACTGGGCAGTTAAAAATACCTAATGGACTTAATACTTGTCTGAAGTACTGCATGTGGCAGTTGTGTGGCTGTTCGGTATAGTTCATGTAAGTGCCGTTTTCCAACACGCGTAAATTTGTGCTTTCAATAACGGCAAAATTGTCATCTTCTAATTGCATAGATTCAGTAACTGATGCGCGAATTTTTTTCATCACTGATTCAACATATTCTTTCTCTTTATCAATACCGATCACTTCAGCATTATTCACCTCAGCTCGCGTTAAGAAAGGTTTGAAAGAAATGTAATCGAACTGATGGTCTTTGGCTAGCTTCGCAGCTGTAAGCATTTCATCTACGTTTTCAATAATTTTTGTGTCGTTTGTTTCGCAATCTTTCCAAACGATAATAAAGCTAAAACCAATTTTGAATTTAGGGTTCACTTTCTTAATGTTTGGTATGTGGCTGCAAATCCATTCTAAAGTAACTTTTTTGCTACCGGGTTTGTGCATGTCGCGGAATGTTTGATTAGTGCCAGAGTCTAAAGACAGACGTACCCAATCACGTTCATCTAATACTTCTGCAACTGCTTCAACTTTTTTCATCATGCTGCCGTTTGTCACGACACCAATTTGAATCTTTTTGGCTTTTAAGTGGCGGACAATATCTTCAAAGCCCTTGTACGCGGTGGGTTCACCGCCACCAATAATAATTACAGATCGTAATCCCTTGTCTGCCAAGTAGGTGAGGGAATTTTTTAAGTTCTCATGCTCATAATTGATATTCTTGTTGAGAATATCCATATCTACACAATGATCGCACTTGTAGTTACATGCAGTTGTGAGATCTAAATTAATTGAAATGGGTGCACTTATTGGTGCCATTTCTAAAGCTTCATCTAAGGTCATAGAGTCATTGGCATAGCCTTCGCGCCATTGCACTTGCCACTCAACATATTCTTTTAATTTTCCAAGCACTTCCGGTTGGCGCAGTTTTCCCATGAAATCATGAATAGGCGACAGTTCGGTTTGTTTGACTACTTCATGAGAAAATGTTTTCACATGTAGCGGAGTAGGGTTTTGTATTTCCTCAAAGCTATGCTTAGTAAAATCAATGAGGGGGGAAAGTGTCATTAACACTTCGCCGCTTTCGGTATGTATTTTTTCCATTATTTAGATTTAGTGATTAATGTTGAGTTGCTGCAAGGTATATTTGGGCTAGATGTGTCATTCCATCGATTAATGTAACTTCGTCAGTTGATGCTTTAGATTGAATAGTACTTAAAAAGTTCTTAATAGAGCATACCAGAGGATCTTCTATAGGTAATTGTTCATCATTTGAACGTAATGATATCAGGTAATTCGGTAGTTCAACATGTCTATCCACGCGCATGCCGTTAATGGCATATGCGGCGGGTTTTGGAAAGCTGTTGCTGGAGGTGAGTTTAATGGAGGCTTTTGTATCCCCAAATGCATGTAGGTAATCAAATTGAATCTCTAAATCTTGATTAGAATTTGCAGTATGAAAATTTGATTCTATATTGTTGATTTTACCATTGCCAACTAGTGCATATAGCATGCTCAATAGATGTGAAACAGTATCGATAATCATGGTATTGCCATGGCTCTGTGGTGATAACCACATAGTAAATGATTTGATGCTTGACTGGCTTTTTAGCGATGGGTGCAAATCATAATATGTAGGCAGGGTATAGGGCCACTGGGTGTTGAGCTGCAATAAAACTTTGTTTTCATGACAAGCGTTAACAAGCGCAGATGTTTCGCTGGTAATCCTGATCACATCATGATGGGTCATCAGTTCATTGTTAGGCCACCACAATGGTTTTTCACAAAACACATGGCAGCCTGCATGAATGGCCGTTGTCAGGTATTGAAAATGTGAATCTACCGGAGTGCTAATAACTACAATATCGATTGAATGGTTTTGCAATAGGATTTCAAGACTTTCATAGGCAGCACAATTGATTGCATATTCGTTTTTAAGATCGTTGGCTGCTTTATTGGCGGATGATAGTGAGCTACTCACGATGGCTTGTACATCACATCCAAGTTGTTTAAAGCTACGCGCGATGAATGGTCCAGTGCCTTGTTTGCTTCGGCCTGGCCCCACAATAGCTACGTTAAAGTTCATCATCAGCTCGATTAATCAAATTGTTTAAAAGGTTACGGTGAGTTATCAGTCTGATCAACATATTCCATTAATTTCTGGCTTAATGATATCAATGCTGACCGTATTCAATTAAAATTATCATTCTGAAGCTGGGGGAGCCAATTGAATTAGTTGGCTGAGATTCACCCTTAGAACCTGAACCAGATAATGCTGGCGGAGGGAAGCTACAGCTAGGTACATTCATTTGGTGTCTTAAATAGCTATACCTTCCTGCCATCTACTCGCTATTCACAAGAGGCTATTAAATGAGCGCTAATCCAGAAAGTATTCAAACGAAATCGGCACAGTTGTCAGAAGAGTTTACACAAGCATTTTCTGGTTCAAACAAGATCTATGTGCAAGGTTCTCGTGATGATTTAAAAGTTGGGATGCGTGAGGTAGTTTGTGCTGGCACCTCTACAAGCTTTGGCGAAGAAGAGAATCCTCCCATCACAATTTATGATACATCAGGGCCATATACAGATGAAGATGTTGAAATAGATTTATTACAAGGACTCTCACCCATACGTAGCAACTGGATCGAAGAGCGGAACGATACAGAATGTTTGCACGGGCCATCATCATCATTTGGTGTTGCTAGACAAGAAGACCCAAAAACCGCACATTTGCGTTTTTCACACTACCATCCACCGCGTCGTGCAAAGTTTGGAAAAAACGTCACGCAAATGCATTATGCCAAGCAAGGCATTATCACGCCGGAGATGGAATACATTGCGATTCGTGAAGACATGCGTTTGCAAGAACATCGCAAAGATCCCCGTTATAGCAAAATTTTAAAGCAACATGTGGGTATGAATTTTGGTGCAAATATTCCTGATCAAATTACGGCTGAGTTTGTTAGAAATGAAGTAGCAAGTGGTCGAGCCATCATTCCAAATAATATTAATCATCCAGAATCAGAGCCGATGATTATTGGTAGAAATTTTTTAGTAAAAATTAATACTAATTTAGGAAATTCAGCAGTGACTTCTTCGATTGAAGAGGAAGTTGAAAAGATGGTTTGGTCAGTACGTTGGGGTGGTGACACAGTAATGGATTTGTCTACGGGTAAACATATTCATGAGACGCGTGAATGGATTATTCGAAATTCGCCTGTTCCTATCGGTACAGTTCCCATCTACCAAGCTCTAGAAAAAGTGAATGGTAAGGCCGAAGATTTAACATGGGAAATGTTTAAAGACACACTCATTGAACAAGCTGAGCAAGGAGTGGATTACTTTACAATTCACGCAGGTGTACGTTTGGCATATGTTCCAATGACAGCGGAACGTGTGACCGGGATTGTGTCACGAGGTGGGTCCATCATGGCGAAGTGGTGTTTAGCGCATCATCAAGAAAATTTCCTCTATACACATTTTGAGGATATATGTGAAATCATGAAGCAATATGATGTTGCCTTTTCCTTGGGTGATGGACTGCGGCCAGGTTCGATAGCAGATGCTAATGATCAAGCACAGTTTGCAGAATTAGAAACACTCGGCGAACTTACAAAAATAGCTTGGGAGCATGATGTGCAGGTTATGATCGAAGGGCCAGGTCATATCCCGCTACATATGATTAAGGAAAATGTTGAAAAAGAATTAGAAGATTGTTTTGAGGCGCCATTTTACACGCTTGGGCCGCTAATTACTGATATTGCACCAGGCTATGATCACATAACCTCAGCGATTGGAGCAGCTAATATTGGCTGGTATGGTACCGCGATGCTCTGCTACGTTACGCCAAAAGAGCATTTGGGTTTACCTAATAAACAAGATGTTCGTGATGGGGTTATTGCCTACAAAATAGCGGCGCATGCTGCAGATTTAGCTAAAGGCCATCCAGGTGCACAGATAAGAGATAATGCGCTGTCGAAAGCACGCTTTGAGTTTCGTTGGGATGATCAATTTAACTTGAGTTTAGATCCTGATCATGCGCGTGAGTTGCATGATGAAACCTTACCTAAAGATTCAGCAAAAGTTGCACATTTTTGCTCTATGTGCGGACCACATTTTTGTTCCATGAAAATTACCCAAGATGTGCGTGAATATGCGGCTAAACAAGGTATAGAAGCGATTCCTGTAGCGATAAAGCAAGGTTTAGAAGAAAAGTCTCAGGAATTTAAAAACGCGGGTGTAGAAATTTACCAGAAAGTATAGACCTACTGTGACACGTCTACATATTTTCATTGTGTGGTCAGTTTTAAGTATGGCAATTTTTATTGAAGCTTTTGTATTCTATATAGCATTAAAAGAGTTTAATAAAAACAGAGGTAATTCGGGTTATTTCGAGGCTATTCAAAAAGTCAGTGTTGAATTTAATGACGAGGTTTATACCGAACAAATGAAATCTGTAATCGCTTTGATAGTTAAGAATATCAAACAGAGTTTTGTGGGTGTGAGCCTAATCTTCTTAGAAGCGGAATCGCGGAAATTTTCTCTTTGATAAAATGTTTTCTGAAAGCCATCTAAACTCAGAATCTCATAGTAAGACAATTCGCATGTTTTTGTTGCTAGCGACGCTCATTATTATAGGTATAACGATAGCGTTTCTGTTCAAGAAACAGTCCACACTTACCCAGAGCTCTTTAGTGCAAGAGGTTGTGTCAATTCAACAACAGCTGCCAATTAGAATAGATGCATTTACTGAGCTTAGTAATGTAGAAGTGGGTGAGATGGAAATTAAATATATATTTCTTGTATATGACAATACTTCTCAACCATCTGTCATGAATATTGAGGATGGAGCTTTTTCTAAACAAGTCGAAACTTCAGTAAAATCTAATGCTTGCCGAAATAAACATACCAGGCGCTATTTAAATAGTGATGTATCGTTGTCTTACCATTATGTGAATGAGGATAAGGTTTCAATTGCTGAATTTATGGTCCCTGCAGGCTTTTGTAATACTTAAGTATTTTACAATATGGTCCAATAAAGTAATCGCTATCGTATAATGCATATAAAATAAATTAATCAATGCTTATTAGTTAATTCTAAAAAAATCGTTGCATCATTATATTCATAAGTTAGTAAGGTGTAATTTTGTACCGTTTAGCAGAAAGGCTGATACGCATGCATGAACACTTATTAAGACTTGTTGTCAGCTGTAGATAAAATAGTATGACAATCAATCAAGTTATGCTTGCATCATTATAAGGAGCGTAAGATGAAGCACCTTAATAAAATTGTATTTTTCATTTTAGTATATAGTTGTTTGTCGCTGTCAATTGGTAACGCGTCAGATCTTACTTGTCATTGGCCTTCAAGCAGAGTGCTCGGTTCTATTGTTCCTATTGAAAGTGGGAAGAGTAGTCATGCTAGCGGTGTTGTGGTTTCAAACAATCTTGTACTTACTGCGGCGCATGTTCTAGAGGATTATTACGAAACGGTAGTTGCGGTAAATAACCAGATGTATCTGGCTTCGGTGTTGCTTGTAGATAAAGAAGCAGATATTGCATTGCTCTCCGTGCGAACTGAAAACCTCTATCCTATTCCTTTGAGCAAGTATGAACTGTATGAGCGTCAAGAAGTATGGGCAGTAGGTTATCCAAGGGCTCAAAGTCTGCATACCAGTTCAGGTAATTTCGTAGCTAAGAAAGCTGAAGCTATTCATACCAGCGCGGGTATAGATTCTGGAGCATCTGGTGGTGGGTTATTAAGTTGTGAGCATGGTGAATTTGTTTTAGCAGGTATGCTGCGAGGCTATGGTGCGTATCGAACAGACCAAGGCTTGGTGAGGCTTGATGATTACTCTATTTCGGTTGCGGCAAGTGATATTAAGTTCACATTGGATTTAAGTTATAACGAGCATTAAGATTTTGTAGTTTCAAAATTTTTTAAACGCTAAAATGTTGGCTATATAGTCAACAAGGTCAACAGATTAGCGATGCCATATTCTTATTACAATAAGCTAGCTGCAAAAGATAAAAAAATTTACCGCGCCAGCGATAAAATATCTTCTGTTAGTCTTATTGACGCTAACCAATTGTTGCCATTAGTTCGTGAAGTTCAGAATGCGTTACAGTCGCAACAGCAAGCTAAAGTATTGCATTCTAGCCAAGCGCTTGTAAATAAACTTACACAGCAACTTGGTGTTCCTCCTATTAAAGTAAAAGTACTTACCAGTCGTCCGCATAATAATTATGGTGAATTGCATGGTTTGTATGAGCCTGTTGCAGGAAAAACTAAAATTGCAGAAATATCAGTTTGGATGCTTACAGCTAAACGAAAACAAGTGGTAGCGTTTAAAACATATATGCGCACTTTGTTCCATGAGGTCTGCCATCACTTGGATTATGAACTATATAAATTAGAAGATTCTTATCATACTGAGGGTTTTTTTAAGCGCGAGTCTAGTTTATATGCACAACTTATACTTGAGCGTCATGCATAATATATTCCTGATCTAGGGTGTATAACGCGCATAGCTTAGAAGCGCATATGATGGATAAATGTCACGACCAGGAGGGTTTATTGATAGGTTCCTTGCTGCTTTTAGCGTATGGTCGAAACTGATTAGTTTTATGACGTATGCGGTATTTATTTCTAATCTTTGATTGATCTCGATATAAAGTAAAAAGGATTAGAATGAGTAGTATTGAAAATATAAAGATAAAAGGTTTGGATGCAAATCGCAGGCCGACTTTGAAGAACAAAAAATACATTGATGTTTTTTATGAGCTCACTCAAAAAGCACCACGAGAATGGTGTGCTGATTTTAATTTATTATTTTCAAAAAGCACACTGAATGCAAAAATTAATCCTGAAAACGGTTTATTTATCGAGACATGGGTGAGGGATGTTGCGGATCTGCAAAATGAGTTGGATCAAATTAAAGAAATTATCAAAACTTGCAATAAAAATTATATTCAGCAGAAGTTAGAAGAAGCTGCTGCATGGCAAAAAGCAGCAGATGTGAAAGGTGATAGCGAAAGCGACGCTTTGGATAAGGTGCTTGATTTACTAAATTTTGATTGATAGTCAATTTATATTGATAAACTCATTTTGGCGCTAAAATGACATGAGTGCTACGGATAGTGTTGTACATGACATGCGAACTAACGTGCTTTTCCTTTTAACTTTTATTCGTAAAATGAAACATAGTATTCTTCACTATCCATTAATTGAAGATGGTGTTTTTTAGGGTTTAACAACGCTAGATTATAGAATTGTTGATATAAAATACTTAGCTTGGCTGCTCGATAATATCGTATGCTGATGCATAATATAATTAACTCGTTGAATTGAATATGTTGTTTGCAAATAAAAAAATCCAGATGCCCACTGCCGAAGAGGCGTTGCCTGGAAGAGCCGAAGCATTGCAAGTAAGTACGTTACATTATGTGAACGGGAATGCTATTGTGCCTCCGTTCCCGATAGAGTTAAAGATGGCCATGTTTGGTATAGGTTGTTTCTGGGGTGCGGAACGCAAGTTTTGGCAAGTACCAGGCGTGTATTCAACCGCTGTGGGTTATGCGGGTGGTTTTACACCAAATGCAACTTATGAAGAAGTATGTACAGGTTTAACTGGGCACAATGAAATGGTACGCGTTTTGTTTGATCCCATAGCGCTTAGTTATGAAGCTTTGTTAAAAGTGTTTTGGGAGTCTCATAACCCAACACAAGGAATGCAACAAGGGAATGATATAGGTACGCAATATCGTTCAGGTGTCTATACATATAGTGATGAGCAACAAAAAATAGCTGAGCGCACCCGCCAAGAATATCAACAAGCTCTGCAAAGCAAAGGCTATGGTGTGATCACCACTGAAATTATAAAAGCGCCTGAGTTTTATTATGCTGAAGATTATCATCAGCAATATCTAGCAAAGAATCCAGGTGGTTATTGTGGTTTGGGTGGAACAGGTGTGTGTTTGGAATAAAGTATGAGTCAAGATATTAATATTAAAGATTTGCGTCAGAATTACGAAACGCATGCGTTAGAAGAAGATCAAGCGAATAAAAATCCTTTTAAACAGTTTGAACTTTGGTTGAATGAAGCACTGGCAGCAGACTTTGTTGAACCAAATGCAATGAATATTGCTACCGTAAATCAAGATGGTGAAATTTCATCTCGTATGGTGTTGTTAAAAGGTTTTGATGAGCAAGGTTTTGTATTTTTTACTAATTATGCAAGTAATAAAGCGAATGACTTAGCGAGTACACGCAAAGCAGCACTTAATGTTTGGTGGGACAAATTGCATCGGCAGGTAAGAATTAATGGAACAGTAGAAAAAGTGACCCGTGATGAAACTGTAGAATATTTTCATTCACGTCCACGTGGTAGCCAAATAGGTGCTATTGCTTCGATGCAGAGCCAAGTAATAGCCAACCATATGGTGTTAGAAGAAGCGTACCGAAACATAGAAGCTAAGTATGAACAGCAACAAATCCCTTGCCCAGATCACTGGGGTGGTTATCGAGTGATTCCTGAGCAGTTTGAGTTTTGGCAGGGTAGGCCCAATCGCCTACATGATAGATTGAGATATGCTAAGGCAAGTTCGGGTGATTGGATAATTGACCGGCTTTCACCTTAGCGGACAGGAATGAGATAAGGTTTTAGCGTCTACTCGTACAAAATATGCCACTCTGGTGCGGGCTTAACTTTTTCTGGCCAAAAAGTCTTTTCAGAGTTACTGGCATTAAGCTCTTCACATTTTTTTCTAGCTTCACCATAGGTCATGGTGTCTTCTTTCATTTTACCTGTTTCAAAGTCGTATTTTAATTTCCACGCGATGATGTAATCAGAATCGTTATCGCGGCGTATGAGATTTTCAGCAACCATCTTTGTTTTCCGTTTAATTTATAAGGCGAGAGTTAAACTCTAAATAATGTAACAGTGTCATGTAATTGACATTCGGCAAATTTACCCCACTAAAGATACTATAAAACTACTTAGCTTGTCATGCCGAACATATCTAGAATGAAACCATACATCAAAGCAACCTCTTTAAGGTAGTCGAAACGGCCCGAAGCGCCACCATGGCCTGCACCCATATTCATTTTTAATACCAACATATTGTTATCTGTTTTCATTGTTCGTAATTTAGCCACCCATTTTGCCGGTTCCCAGTAGGTTACGCGTGGATCCGTTAATCCCGCAGTCACTAATATATGTGGGTAAGCTTGTTGTGTGACATTTTCATATGGAGAGTATTTTAAAATATTCTGAAAATCATCTTCATTTTTGATGGGGTTACCCCATTCCGGCCATTCAGGAGGCGTTAAGGGTAAATCCGCATCACTCATGGTGTTTAGGACATCAACAAAGGGCACATCTGCGACAGCGGCTTTAAATAAGTCAGGTTGCATATTTAAGGTAGCACCCACAAGCATGCCACCCGCAGACCCACCATGAATGACAATTTTACCGGATTGAGTATAGTTTTCTTCGATTAAGTATTTAGCACAAGAAATGTAATCGTTAAACGTATTCATTTTATTTTTTAGTTTTCCATCTTTATACCAGGCATAACCTTTTTCCATGCCTCCACGTACATGTGCAATCGCATATATAAAGCCGCGATCAACTAAACTAAAACGATTAGTTGAAAAGCTTGCCGGCATGGAACTACCGTAGGAACCATATGCATACAAAAGCATGGGTGCTGTACCATCTAGTGGTGTTGAATTTTTGTAGAGCAGTGAAATAGGAACACTTTGGTTGTCTACTGTCTTAGCGAATAACCTACGCGTAGTATATTCATCAATTTGATGGCCGCTAGGGACTTCTTGTTGCTTTTTCAGCTCACGCTTACGTGTTGACATATCATAGTCAAATACTTGTGTGGGAGTTGTCATGGAGGTGTATGAGAAGCGCAACATGTGTGTATCGAATTCATAACCACCGATTACATATAGTTCATAAGCTTCTTCGTCCAGCTCAATACTGTGTTCTTCACCAAAACTACTACGGTCAAGTTGAACAACTGTGATTCTGGGTAAGCCATCTATTCGCTCTGATCGTATTAAAAAATCTTTAAAAATATAGATGCCTTTTAATAACACACCTTGTGGAGGTATATGCGTGTCTTGCCAATAAGATTGATCTGATTGTTGTAAGTTGGATTGCATGATTTTGTAATCTTCTGCACCATCTTTATTGGTAACGATATAAAATATTCCATTGTGTTCAGTGATTTCATATTCGATACCAGCTTGTCGTTTAGAAAAGCAACGTGCGCTTTGCTTAGGTTTATGTGCATCAATAGTGTGGATTTCACTAGTAATATGGTCATGTGCTGAAATTAAAATGTAGTTATTTGACTCGGTTATATCGAGAGAAACAAAAAAACCAGGATCAAGTTCTTGGTAAACCATCTCATCTTTAGAAAGCTCTTCACCTAAAGTGTGTCTAAATACTTTATCAGGGCGATGATTATCATCGAGCGTTGTATAGAAGAAGGTTTGGCTGTCATTTGCCCATACAAACACGCTTTGAATATTAACAATGATATCTGCTAATAAATTGCCAGATCTTAAGTCAATTGTATAAAGTGAATAAAATTCTGAGCCTTTTGTGTCGGCGCTATAACTGAAGTATCTATGATCCGGACTATGACCAGCGTTGCCGATATCAAAATACTCATAGTTTTTGGCAATCCGGTTTGCATCCAATAACATTTCTTCTTGGTCAGGAGTATTTTTGTGAGTACGGCAAT
>CALAJL010000012.1 GCA_937922735.1 uncultured Gammaproteobacteria bacterium
GACCGTGAGTAGGTAATCTGAAATTTTTGTAGCGCGACCAAAACACATCACTAGTAATCCTGTGGCGAGCGGATCTAATGTTCCCGTATGACCAGCTTTCGCAGCATTGAAGATTCGTTTTACTTTTTGTAATGATCGATTAGAAGATTCACCCGTAGGTTTATCAAATAACAATAAACCATTTATCACTCGACCTTTATTTTTTTTACTACCCACGTGTATCGAGACACTCGCCTATCATCAATTACTGCTTATTAAGACTTTCTTGGATAAGTTGATCGATGCGATCACCTTTAACTTCGGTATCGTCAACAATAAATCGTAATTCAGGCACTTTTCGTAAACTTAAAATTTTACTTAATTGTGTGCGCAAATAACCGCTAGCACTTTTCAAACCTTGAATAATCTCGGTGGGATCTTGCTGAATATCCATAGGACTGAAATATATTTTTGCTGTACCAAGATCTTTACTTACCACTACATCGTAGATAACGACCTCAGATACACGAGGATCTTTTACTTCATTGCGTAACATTAAAGTAATTTCTCGACGGAGCTGCTCACCAACTCTTAAGGGTCTGGATGATTCTTGCTGCATTTTAGTAAATGCTATAGTTTCAGATAGTAAGCGTTAATTATGCATTGAACTTTATATTGATCGCTTAATTTCAGTTCGCTCATAAACTTCAATTTGATCACCAGGTTTAACATCGTTGTAGTTTTTAACTGCAATGCCACATTCTGTACCCGACTTAACTTCATTTACATCATCCTTATGACGACGCAATGATTCTAATTCACCCTCAAACACAACTACATTGTCACGCAGCACACGAATTGGGCTACCACGTTTAATCATACCTTCAACAACTTGTGTACCAGCTACAGCACCCATCTTTGATGATCTAAATACATCTTTAACTTCAGCAAGACCAATAATCTCCTCACGCACTTCTGGAGATAACAAACCGCTCATGGCAGCTTTAACATCATCAATGGCTTCATAGATAATACTGTAGTATCGAATTTCTACACCTACATCTGCAGCAGCTCTCTTTGCTGCATTGTCCGCACGAACATTAAAGCCAATCATTACCGCTTTAGAGGCTTCCGCAAGACTAACATCGGATTCATTTATTCCACCAACAGCAGACATAACTATTTTTACTTTAACTTCATCGGTAGAAAGTTTTTCAAGCGAATCTTTTAGTGCTTCAGCACTTCCCTGCACATCCGCTTTTATCATTACCGTTACCGTTTCAGCAGCACCTGAACCAATCTGACTAAACACATCTTCCAATTTAGAAGCTTGTTGAGCTGCAAAGCGTGTATCTCTTGATTTACTCTTACGTATATCAACAATTTCACGAATTTTACGTTCATTGGCAACAACAATCGCTTCTTCACCAGCATTTGCAGCACCCGACAACCCGAGTACTTCTACGGGTGTTGATGGGCCTGCCTTCTCAATTTCTCTGCCGTTCTCATCAAACATTGCACGGACACGCCCGTATTCTTCACCAGTTAACAACATATCGCCTTTCGATAACATACCTTGCTGAACTAACACTGTTGCAACAGGACCACGACCTTTATCTAAAGTAGATTCAATCACTACACCTGAAGCTGGACCATGATCAACAGCTTTTAATTCTAGGATTTCAGCTTGCAACGAAACTGCTTCTAATAATTCATCTATGCCTGCGCCGGTAAGTGCCGAAACATTTATAAAAATTGTATCGCCACCCCATTCTTCGGGTAACACCTCTAATGCAGATAATTCGTTACGAACTTTTTCGGGATCAGCATCTTCTTTATCTGTTTTATTCACGGCAACAATCATTGGCACATTTGCTGCACGAGAATGCTCTACCGCTTCTTTGGTCTGTGGCATAACACCATCATCCGCAGCCGCTACAAGGATGACGATATCTGTCGCTTTAGCTCCACGGGCACGCATAGATGTAAATGCAGCATGACCTGGTGTGTCTAAGAAAGTAATCGTACCTTTATCAGTTGTTACACTATATGCACCAATATGCTGTGTGATTCCACCTGCTTCACCTGAAGCCACTTTCGTTCTACGAATGTAATCAAGCAGTGATGTTTTACCATGATCAACATGACCCATTACTGTTACTACTGGATTTCGAACGATTGCTTTGGAATTATCATAATCCACTTGTAGCAACGTGTCTTCAACGCTAGAGGCTTCAGCCGGTTTTGCCTCATGTCCCATTTCTTCTACGACAAGAATCGCCGTATCTTGATCAAGTATCTGGTTGATGGTAGCCATTACGCCCATCTTCATCATTGCACCAATTACTTCTGCCGCTTTCACCGCCATCATTTTTGCAAGATCTGCAACTGAAATACTTTCTGGTATTAAAATTTCACGCTTAACAGGTTCACTTGGCTTTTCAAATTGATGCTTGTCACTCTGTGCCACTTTGCCTGGACGTCTATGTTTTGGTTTGGCTTTTCGTTTACCACGTTTATCACTCGCAACATGTAGCTCTTGACGCCTTGGCTTATTAGACTTTTTGGCTGCCGGTTTTTTATCTTCTATTTCTGGCTTATCAGGTGCTGGAGTAACCACTCTAATACCAATCGGTGCAGAGGGCTTTTCAATTGTTTCTACTTCTTTAACAACTTCTTCTTGCTCTACAGCTTTTTGCTTATCTAGTTCATCTTGCTTTGCTTTTTCTGCCGCAGCTTTTTCTGCCGCTATTCGCTCAAGATTCGCCGCAATTTCAGCCTCTTTAACTGCTTGCTCATCTGCACGCTGTTGTTCTTCTTTGGCAGCCTCTTCTAACACTACGCTGCGTTTAACATTAGTGCGTTTTTTTCGCACTTCAACGTTGACCGTACTCGCGCCCGTAGGATTTCTGCCGGTAGAACCACCCACTTTTAGTGTAGAGGTGCTCTTGCGGCGTAAAGTAATTTTTTTGCCTTCGCCAGCAGGCTCTTCTACGTCTTTATTACTACGACTATTACGTAAATGATCAAGCAATTGCATTTTTTGCTCATCAGAAACTACCTGGTCAGCAGCACTAAACTCCAAACCCGCTTCCGAGAGCTGAACTAGCAATTTCTCAACAGGTGTTTTAACTACATCTGCTAGCTGTTTTACAGTTACTTCACTCATTTATTTATTCACTAATAGTTAAATTATAAATTTGATTAATGTTTTCGTTACGTTGTAGTGCCTTCATTTTCAAACCAAGGCGCTCGCGCTAACATAATTAGCGAACCTGCACGCTCAGAATCCAAACCTTCAATTTCGAGCAATTCATCAACAGACTGTTCGGCTAAATCTTCCATTGTAGAGATCCCTCTACATGCCAATTCAAAGGCCAGATCTTTATCCATGCCTTCCATACCTAATAGATCTGCAGATGGTTCAACGTCTGCAAACTTCTCTTCTGTTACTAAGGCGGTAGTAAGTAGTACATCACGCGCACGTGCACGTAACTCTTCTACCATTTCTTCATCAAATTCTTCCACCTCTACCAATTCTTTAGGTGGCACATACGCTACTTCTTCAACGCTTGAGAAACCTTCTTGTGCAAGAATTACTGCTACCTCTTCATCCACATCAAGTTGAGACATAAACATTTCTACAAGTTCACGTGTTTCTGTTTCAGACTTCTCTTCCGCTTGACCCTCGGTCATAACGTTGAGCTCCCAACCGGTTAGCTGGCTAGCAAGTTTTACGTTTTGCCCACCTCGACCAATCGCTTGCGACAGTTTTTCATCCTCAACTGCAATATCCATACTATTTTTATCTTCATCGACAACGATGGAAGTAACTGCTGCGGGTGACATTGCATTAATTACATATTGGGCAGAATTTTCATCCCAAAGAATGATGTCAATACGCTCACCTGCGAGTTCATTTGAAACGGACTGCACACGAGAACCTCGCATGCCTACGCATGCGCCCACGGGATCTAACCTTGGATCGTTAGATTTGACTGCAATTTTAGCTCGCAAACCTGGATCTCTGGCTGCAGACAGCACCTCAATAAGACCTTGCCCCACCTCTGGCACTTCCAACTTAAATAACTCAATTAAAAATTCTGGCGCAGTTCGAGTTAAAAATAATTGTGGTCCTCGTGCTTCTTCACGCACTTCATGCAAGAATGCCCTCACTCTATCACCAGGACGCATCGCTTCACGCGCAATCATATGGTCACGTGGAATAAATCCTTCTGCATTACTTCCTAAATCAATAAATGTTCCAGAGTGATCACTGCGCTTGACTACACCCATTACTAATTCACCAACGCGATCTTGGAAGATATCAACAATTTGTGCTCGCTCAGCTTCACGAATTTTTTGAACAATAACTTGCTTAGCAGTGTGTGCTGCTATGCGCCCAAATGCTACAGATTCAATTGGCTCTTCGATAAATTCACCAACTTGCATATCAGGAAAATCTTGTATGGCATAACTATAAAGCTTTTGAGTTTCGTTAGATTCAAATTCTGGATCTTCGTCATCAAGTATTTCCCAACGTCGAAAAGATTCGTAATCACCCGTTTCACGATCAATTTCCACGCGAATATCCATTTCCATTCCATGCTTTTTACGTGCAGCTGTTGCTAAAGCCGCTTCAATAGCTTGAAATATAATATCTTTTTCGACACCTTTCTCATTAGAGACAGCATCCGCTACAAGTAAAATTTCTTTATTCATAATTTATAAATATTAAGTTCCTGTACTTAAAAATTTAATAATGTGATATTAATTTTTAACGTTTAGATTCGGATCTATATCCAAGTCTAATTTCGCATTTTTAATCGCTTCGATTGGCACCAAAAACTCATCACCTTCAGCAGTAACCACGGTTACTTGATCATCTTCGGCGTGCAACAATACTCCACGTATATTTCTTCTCTCTTTTATTGGCCAAGTAGTCTTGACCTTAACTTTACTACCTACTGCATTTTTCATTTGCTCAGCACTAAATAACTTTCGATTAATACCCGGAGATGAAATCTCCAATGTATAAGGCAGCTCTACGGGGTCTTCTACATCTAGCACCGCACTTAGCTGCTGACTCACTCTCGAACAATCATCCAATGTTATACCTTCACTATGGTCAATAAATATCCTTATTTGAGCTGTATTTTGATTTATTTGGCATTCTAGCCCCCATAAGTCATAACCCATTCCCACAATTACGGGCTCTATGATGGGCAAAATTCCATACGGATCATCAAACACAATATATTTCCTATCCTTCTCGACCAAGCATTACTTCAACACGTACTTTATCTAAAATAAGCTAGGCCCAATAAAAAAATGGGCACACTAAGCCCATTTACATTCTCACCACATCCTTATGAGCTCACTTACCTTATAATTTGCACAAATATTTTATACAAATTATGCGTAAGCAATAAAAAAGGCCCTCTAGGGGCCCTTCCGAATCATTGAAAAACAATGACTTAGCAAACTAATACATAGACAGTATAGGTAAAAAAAAACCAGGCTTCAAGCAAAGAGTTCACCTGCAACACGATTCACAGGCTGATGGCGGAAATTTAAGGATGAATCTGCATTTCACCAAGGTAGTCATCGACTCAATCAATAGGTAAATCCTATTGGTATGTCGTTTAGGACTGCTAATATTTGACCTTCAAATCCATGCTGAATCCTTGCTAACCACAAAAATTTAGTCAAAAAAAAGCCCGATCATATCGGGCTTTTGCTGTTGCTTCTAAAAGCAAAAATGGCTTCTAGACTTATACGTCTACAATATCATTCTTCATTGAGTAAAGAATGCAAAGCACTTCATTTTGTTCTGCTTGACCAACATTGTTTTTATTCAATGCCGCTAACACGTCATCACATACAGCATTAAATTCTGTATCACTTATATTCATACCCGTGTGCGCAGTTAGCATGTCTTGACCAGTATATTCTTGTGGTCCACCGATACCTGAACAGAAGAACTCCCACACGACTTGCTTTACTTTCTCGCCGTCACTGTTTGTATATCTGTTTTTAATTTTAGGGTTGCTGGTATGGTTGGCCCATATATCCGCAACGATAGTCTTTAATTTGTCACCACCGCCTAAACGGTCATATAAACTGGCTTCACTCATTTGCAAACTCCTTTACTTTACATTCTTATAATTACTGAAACTTCAGTATATGCATAGATTATTTTGACATTATACCGTGTTATTTACACGAGATTCCAGCATCATATTTTCTGAATATTTCCTGAAATAATTATCGTAACTACTTGTAAGTTATGATAATTATTATTTATACATCATTGTACATCATTGCTTTACGTTACATCGGTATGCAAATCTTTATTCATACCACATTATATCTTCATTTCTCTCAATTGCCGCCTCTAATAATTCGATCAATGGCAAGGCTCGTTTGTCGATACTTACATGATCTTCACTATCTTCAGCTTGAGGCTTGCCACTATCCTCAGCCAACACTTCTGCTTGAACAGAGGATTTCAGTAAGTCTAATGCATTAGGCAAATCATTTGCCTGAATGGCCCCAGGAATTACTCCACTATGGCCCATGGACTTGATGAGCTTTTTTGCGACATCACCAAACATGGTGATATTCGCATAGGCCTTAGTTTCAAAAGTGATCAGCATACTTAAAGATAGCATGATCAAACTTTATTAAGTCTTTAATTTTTTGGAGTAAAAATACTACGGATCGGTGATGACGAATTACCGGTAATTAGTAAAATCAACCACATAGTTCACTCTAACAATAGCTGAATAGCTAATCTACAAATTGGTTGGTAGCGGGGGTAGGATTCGAACCTACGACCTTCGGGTTATGAGCCCGACGAGCTGCCAGACTGCTCCACCCCGCATCAATCTGAGCCGCAGGAGTCTACGCAGATAATACTAACAATACAAGATTATAGATTAGATGTTGGACAAGGAATAATCGAATTTGTGTACCTCGGTCACAAATTTTTTGCATAACTTTCCTTACTTCATCTTGTCCACTACATTGCAATACTGAGTTAGTGTTCGACTAAGGAAACACACTCACACAATAGTTGAGTAAATAATTAGGAAAGATAAATAATCCGACGATTAGTAACCCATTTGTTGTGAGAATTGCATTAGCCATTAGTGCATTATTTTGTGTGCCTAAGCGCACCAAAAGGTCATCAAAGTAAATGTACTTGATAACTCTCAGATAATAGAAAGCACCCACAATCGACATTATTACCGCCAATATTGCTAACCAAATAAAATCGTTATAAACCAAACTTTGCAGTACATACAGCTTGGCATAAAAACCTACTGTTAAAGGCATACCTGCCATGGAAAACATCATCAACATCATTATTATGGCTAATCGAGGATGAGACTGGTTTAAGCCTTTTAGATCAGATAGCTCATCAATATCACTGCGATTATGTTTGTTCAATAACAGCAATACACCAAATGCACCTGCCGCCATGAGCACATAAATAATGGTGTAAAATAGTGCAGATGCATAACCAAAGTTCTCACCAGACAATAATCCAAGCAATACAAAACCTATATGAGAAATCGTTGAGTACGCCAACATGCGTTTAATGTGACTTTGCGCAATGGCAATAATATTTCCAAACACTAAAGATAGAACCGCTAATATCATTAGCATCTGCTGCCAATCTACTACTAACTCTTGCATACCATAGCTCAATAAACGTATTGCCATTACAAACGCTGCCAATTTTGGAGCTGTTGAAATGAATAACGTAACCGCCGTTGGTGCACCTTGATAAACATCAGGCACCCACATATGAAAAGGAACCGCACCAAACTTGAAAGCAACACCCACTACAATGAAAGTTAACGCAAAAATTAAGCCTATATTGAGTCCTTCGATATTTTCAAGATAGATATTAATTTCTGCCAGATTTAATGAACCTGTAATGCCATACATAATTGACATTCCATACAGCAACAATCCAGAAGCAATTGCACCCAACACAAAATACTTAATTGCAGCTTCTGCAGCATCATTAGAATCTCGTATATAGGCGACTAATGCATATAAGCACAAAGACAAAAGCTCCAATCCTAAATAAATCGTTATGAAATTTTGCGCAGACGCCATCACTAACATGCCTAATGTGGCGAACAGCCCCAATATATAAAACTCCGGTCTTGAATTCTTAAGATTTAATAGATAGGGACGCGCATAGATAAAGATCACTGCCACTGTTACACAAATGAGTACTTTAATTAACTTTGCAAGCTCATCGTGCACATACATTTCATTAAAGAGCACTACATTGGGACGATCCATGCCACGCAATAGTAAAAACACCATGCCGGCCAGAGTTGCCAAACTAAAAACATAGGTGACATTCTCACTGTTACGTCCCGTATAAAGACTTACTAGTAATACAGTTAACGTTCCAATAAGTAATGCAATCTCAGGCATCACTACTAGAGACTTCACTAACATATTTAGCAAACCTGGAAGTGAGTCTATTGAATTTATATCTAAGCTATCCATTACGATTATGCTATTTTATCAAGGAAGATTGGTTTGTTGTGCTTGGAACAATAGATGAGATACAGATGCATCCATCATTTCAATCAGCGGCGCAGGCCATAACCCAATCCATAAAACGAAAAATGCAAGCACTGATAAACAGAAAAACTCACGGCCATTAATATCTTTCAACTTAGCCACTTCATCATTACCCACTTCACCAAACACTACCCGCTTAATCATCCAAAGTGTATAGGCAGCACCAATTATTAAAGTAGTTGCCGCTAAAAACGCAAACCAAACGTTCGCTTTGAAGCTTGCCAAGATCACCATAAACTCACCAACGAACCCAGAGGTTCCTGGCAAGCCTGCATTTGCCATCGCGAACAACACAAAAAATGCTGCAAACTTTGGCATGGTATTCACCACACCACCATAATCAGCAATTTGACGACTATGCATACGGTCATACAATACGCCTACACATAAAAACATGGCGCCAGAAATAAAACCATGCGAAATCATTTGCACCATGCCACCTTGAAGTGCGAGTTCTGAATAAGAGCTGTTGTTGGCAGCCAATTTAAATATTACAAAAAAACCAAGTGTGACAAATCCCATATGTGCGATAGATGAATACGCAATTAGTTTTTTCATGTCTCTTTGCGCTAGGGCAACAAAACCGATATACACCACAGCTACCAAAGAAACCGCTATCACTAGATAGGCCAACTGATCACTTGCATAAGGCGTTATAGGAATACTAAACCTCAAAAACCCATAACCACCGACTTTCAACATAATAGCCGCTAAAACAATCGAACCGCCCGTTGGCGCTTCCACATGAGCATCTGGCAACCAGGTATGAACTGGCCACATTGGAATTTTGACTGCAAAAGCAATAAAGAATGCTAAAAATAAAAACAGCTGTTGTGTCTCATCAAATTTAGTCAACTGTAATGATGCAATCTCAAAGGTTCCAGCATATAGATACATATAAATGAGTGCGATTAACAGAAACACTGAACCAAAGAATGTATATAAAAAGAATTTTATGGTTGCATAGACTCTTCTCGGGCCACCCCACATGCCAATGATTAAAAACATTGGAATCAACATACCTTCAAAGAAGATGTAAAAAAGAATAGCGTCTAAGGCACAGAAAACTCCTATCATTAAACCTTCTAGAATAAGAAAAGCCGCTAAATATTCGGTAATGCGATCGCGAGCTAACTCCCAAGCTGCAATGATAACCAATACTGTGATCACTGTAGTAAGCAAAATTAAAGGCACCGCAATTCCATCCACGCCTAATGCATAATAAATATTAAACGCATTAATCCATGGGATTTGCTCATAGAACTGCATCGCATATTGGCTACCGTCAAAGCCACGCATCAAAACGATACTTACACCCAGCGTAGCCAGTGCAATACATACAGAAAACCACTTTGCAAAATCGATAGAGATCTTTTTAGCGACCAATACCAAAATGCCGCCAATAATTGGCAGCCAGATTAATATGCTTAGAATAGGTAAAGAATTAAACATAGCGATTATTGTAGAAACACCTTACTTAATAAGATCAATAATCCAATAATCATGGCGAAAGCATAATGGTACAAATAACCAGTTTGCAGATTCCTAACTTTTGCAGAAAACCAATTAATAACCTTAGCAGAGCCATTAACGACCAAACCATCTATCAACAATCGATCACCAAAAGAATCACAAAAAGCACCGATCTTGCGAGAGCCATTTGCAAAGAACATTTGATATAGCTCATCAACACCATATTTATTAGCTAGCACTTTATAAGGGATATGCAATTTTTGCTTTAAAATCTCAGGCAGTTGCGGTTGTTTTAGATACAAGAACCAAGCACAGAAGATTCCTGCAAAAGCTAAATACACTGCATAACCTTGAAATGCATGAGTAACAAAAGACCATAATCCATGATAATGCTCACTAAGTTTTGCAACTGCCTGATGATGCTCCGCTACAAATATACTTTGAGCAAAGTAGTCACCAAACACGAACGACCCAATAAATAAGCCCGCAAACACAGATGGAATCGCTAACAGAATAAGCGGAATAGTAATGACTTTGGGTGATTCTTTTACATGTTCTTCGGTATGCTTATCCATGCGCGATTCGCCATGAAACACCAAGAATAATAATCGGAACGAATAAAATGCCGTTACAAATACTCCGGCCAACACTAACCAATATGCAAACTCTGCCGCAGGTAAATTTGAATAGTGCACGGCTTCTATAATTGAATCTTTAGAAAAGAAACCGGAGAAACCTGGGAAACCTATTAATGCCAAGGTACCAATAAACGCTGTCCAATAAGTAATGGGCATATACTTACGTAAACCACCCATGTTACGCATATCTTGCTCGTGATGTAATGCAACAATCACAGAACCCGCGCCTAAAAATAGCAATGCCTTAAAGAAGGCATGAGTAAAGAGATGGAAAATTGCAATTGAATACGCTGACGCACCTAAAGCAACCGTCATGTAACCCAATTGAGACAATGTAGAATAGGCAACCACACGTTTTATATCATTCTGCACAATACCTACCAGCCCCATGAAAAAGGCCGTAATGGCACCAATAACTAGAATCACATTTAGTGCCGTATCGCTTAACTCAAATAACGGAGACATGCGCGCGACCATAAAGATACCTGCAGTCACCATAGTGGCAGCATGAATCAATGCAGATATAGGGGTGGGGCCTTCCATAGAATCCGGCAACCAAACATGCAGCGGTACTTGGGCAGATTTACCCATTGCTCCTACAAATAACAACAGACAAATTACCGTCATAACAGGCCAATGAATGTTTTCTGTAATCGTAAAGGTCTGTGCATTTATCAACGGCGCTTGTGAAAATACAGATTGATAATCTAATGTATTAAAAACTGCTAAAACTGCACCAATACCTAACAAAAATCCGAAGTCACCTACCCGGTTAACTAAAAATGCCTTCATATTGGCAAATATTGCACTATCCCTTGTATACCAAAAGCCAATCAATAAATATGAAACTAATCCTACTGCCTCCCAACCAAAGAATAATTGCAAAAAGTTGTTTGCCATTACTAGCATCAACATAGAGAAGGTAAACAATGAGATATAAGAAAAGAACCTCTGATAACCAGGATCTTCATGCATGTAACCAATAGTGTAGATATGCACCATTAATGACACAAAGGTCACCACTACCATCATCGTTACAGTAAGTGGATCAATCAGGAAACCGATTTTAAAACTGAAATCTCCTAGCGTTAACCATTCATACACATCAATGTTGTATGAAGCTTGATCAAAAATGACTTGTTTAAAAACGAACAAACTTAAAAGAAAAGAAATACCTACCCCAAGTATTGTTAACCAGTGTGAGCCGCTCCTACCAATCTTCTTACCATACAAACCCGTAATAATAGAGGCTATTAATGGTGCCAGAACTATTGTTAAACAAAGTGCTTTCATTTCTGCTTTGATTAACCCTTCAAGTTATCTATGTCTTGCACATTTATCGTAGATCGATTTCGGTATAAGACAACTAATATAGCCAAACCAATAGCCGCTTCCGCAGCCGCCACAGTAAGAATAAAAAACACAAATACCTGGCCCGCCAAATCATCCAGGTAATACGAAAATGCTACGAAATTCATATTTACTGCTAACAACATTAATTCAATTGCCATTAGCAATAAAATTACGTTCTTTCGATTAAGAAAGATGCCTGCAATACTAAGCGAAAATAGAATTGCGCCAAGCACAAGGAAATGTGTCAGTGTAATCATTTTTAATTTTTATTTACTTTCCAAACTGGATTTATTTCTTTTTTTATTCTCTATCTAGATCCGCTAAACGAACACGGTCTTTTCTTTTCACACTTATCTGATTATGCGGACTTTGCTGTTTAGATGCTGCTCGTTTACGCATAGTCAATGTAATCGCTGCAATTATAGCTACCAATAAAATCACGCCTGCGATTTCAAATGGGTATACATACTCTGTATATAGCAACTTACCTAGTTCTTGCGTATTACTATAATCAGCAGCTTTTGCATTGGGTTGCACGTGCTCAAAAGTAGACTTACTTAGAATAATGATCATTTCAGCCGCCATTACTGCACCGACTAGTAAACCAACAGGCAAGTACTTGGCATATCCAGCACGCATTTTCGCAATATTGATATCAAGCATCATGACAACGAACAAAAACAATACCATCACCGCACCGACATACACTAATATCAACGCAATGCCTAAAAATTCAGCCTCGAGCAACAGCCAAAGTGCACCACTTGTAAAAAAAGCCAACACTAAAAATAATGCAGCATGCACAGGATTACGCACTGTAATCATGGCAAGTGCAGATAACACTAATATTCCTGAAAAGAAATAAAAAACGGTAGTTTGGATCAGCATTTAAAAATTATTCTAATTTATTATGTTTATTAATTATCAAACAGGCTTTTGAATTTGGCATTATCTATATGGTGCATCGACTTGACGATCTGACGCAATTTGATCTTCATATTTTGCACCCACTTCCAACAACATATCTTTCGTCATTACTTGTTGGCCACGTTCAAAAAATGCATATTCAAACACCCTGGTTTCCACTATTGCATCAACCGGGCAGGCTTCTTCACAAAATCCACAATACACACACTTAAACAAATCAATATCATAACGCGTTGTTCTTCTACTCCCATCCTCACGCTCTTCACTATCTATAGTTATTGCCAATGCGGGACATACTGCTTCACATAATTTGCAACCGATACAGCGTTCCTCTCCACTAGGGTATCGACGTAAAGCATGCAAACCGCGAAACCTTGGTGATTGTGGTGTCTTCTCTTCAGGATACTGAACTGTAAACTTTTTAGTGGTAAACCGCTTACCCGTTAAGCTCATGCCTTTCAATAATTCAAATAGCGTGAAGCTTTTTATGACGTTAAATAGTGCTTTCATATTCAATCAAACCAAGGTGATACTTGAAAATAAAGCAGCACACCTTCAACAAAAATCCATATTAGTGTAACCGGCAACAACACTTTCCAGCCCAATCGCATAATTTGATCATAACGATAGCGTGGGAATGTCGCTCGGAACCAAAGAAAGCAAAATATAAATAAACAGGTTTTAGCAATAAACATGTGAGGCCCATGCCCAAGCAACGCACCTAAGTACGGCACAGTAAACCAGCTTTCTGGAAAAGGACTTAGCCAACCACCCAAAAAGAGTAATGCAGTTAATGCCGAGATGAGAATGATGTTGGCATATTCCGCCAAGAAGAATAACGCAAACCCCATACCTGAATATTCAACATGAAATCCTGCAACAATTTCTGACTCACCTTCAACCACATCAAATGGCGCGCGATTCGTTTCTGCTACACCTGCAATTAAATAGGTTATAAACAAAGGAAACAACGGCAACCAATACCAATGAAGAATGCCACCTTGTTGCTCATTAATGATATCGCCCAAATTTAGACTACCACTAGCCATTAACACTCCAACTAGCGCAAAGCCCATGGCAATTTCATACGAGACAATTTGTGCTGCACACCGTAATGCCCCCAACAAAGCATACTTTGAATTAGAAGCCCATCCTGCAACCACTACACCATAGACACCTAACGACGTCATGGCTAACAGGTATAACAAACCCGCATTAATATCTGCAAAATTCCAGCCATCAGCAAAAGGTATTACCGCCCAGGCTGCTAATGCAGGAATCATAGAAAGTAATGGCGCAATACGAAATAAGAAACGATCTGCATCATTTGGCAATATCATTTCTTTAAACATTAATTTTAATGCATCGGCAATGGGCTGCCCAAATCCTTTCGGTCCGACTCTATTAGGACCTATACGCACCTGCATAAAACCAATAACTTTACGTTCAGCCAACGTTACATACGCCACACATCCGAATAACACCAACACAAACACAAACATATATACCGTCATCAACACAATCGGAGGAATGACGGAAATAATGTTTTGTACCCAATCAAACATTCGCAGTCCTTTGTATTTCTACCGGCGCAATGGCATCACCCAAAGAGTCTGTTTGTGTTGAGCTCTTTTGCACCCAAATACAATTATCAGAAATATTTTCATCTATACGTAAAGGCAAGGTAACTTCTTGCTTACCTTGAACTACACGTACAACTTTTTCATCCTGCATATCAAGAAGTTTTGCCTGATTATTGGATATCGCTACATGATTTGGTTGATCCTCCACTGCCTGTTGCAATGATGTAGCACGACGCACAATATTATCTACTGCATAGATAGGGGTATCTGAAACACGAAATATTTTATTAGTATCTGATTCGAGATTCACATGATCATAGTTTTTCAGATAGCTTGTTATAGCCACTTCGTCAGAAAATAATTGCTTAACTTCATCTCTAATCTGCTCACTAGTTTGGTATTGCACATTTTCAAAACCTAATTTATTAGCTAAAACTCGCAGAACTTTCCATGCGGGACGTGCTTCACCAGGCGCTGACACGGCTTTACCAACACTTTGCCAATGACCTGTTGTATTCACGAAGGTCCCATCTGTTTCTGCAAAAGTAGCAATTGGTAATATTACATCTGCATATAACTGAACTTGCTCATTATCGAACGGCGTTAGCGCAACAACAAAATCTGCTGCTTGTATAGCCTCTAACACAACAGGTGAGTTTGCAAAGTCAAACTCTGGCTCCAAATTAAGTAAGACATATACTTTTCTTGGAGTAGCAAACATTTCTGCCGAATTTAAACCTCTTATATTACTCTCAACACCGGCAGGTAATCTATGTGGAAGCACACCTGACAACCATGCACCTACCGTATTACCTGAACGCGCAAGTAATCCAAAATTAGAGTGGGTGGCGTTTGCAATAAAGTTGCTTAATGCGCGAAGCGCTGATGCTTGAGGGTGACTATCAGCTATCGCTCCAAACATCACACTCGATTGCTTAGCATTCTTTAATGAATTAAATATATTTTTTGCATGTTCAGAAACAGAAGCACTAGCAACGATACTTTTTAGCTCCGAAGGCAAGTCACTCAAAGTGTCTGAGCACTTGGCTATTTCTGCTAATGCGGTAAGCCATTGCTGAGGCGCTAAATTCCAGGTGAATTGGCTAGCAAAATGAAAATCATAATTTTGAGCGTTTATCGAATTTACTTTACACCCACTCAAACCAGCCTTACGTATGCGATGCGCCAGCATTGGCTGCTCCAAACGGATATTACTTCCCACCAAAAGTATACTTTCGTTATCTTCAATCGATTTTATAGATTGCCCTAGGTAAGGAAACAATGGCATAGCATCTTGATCTGTGAAATCATGTTGCTGTGTGCGATGGTCGATATTATTCACACCCAGTTGACGGAATACTTTCTGTAATAAATACAACTCTTCTAATGTTGAATGTGGCGCTGCTAATACGCCTATATCATCTGCTTGATGCTGTTTAAGTTTTTCTGCAACCAATGACAACGAAGCATCCCAGTCGCTCACACACCAACCTTGGTCAGTTTTCATCATAGGATGAGATGCACGCTCAATTGAATTCAAACCTTCATAACTAAATCGATCTCTATCTGAAATCCAAGTTTCATTGATCTCATCATTTTCACGCGGCACAACACGCATTACTTGATTACGAAGTGTGTGCAAATACACATTCGAGCCAACACTGTCATGCGGTATTACACTTGCAGATTGCATCATTTCCCATGCACGCGCAGACATTCGAGAAGGCTTTGCATTAAGTGCGCCAACAGGACAAACATCAATAACATTGCCTGACAATTCAGAGCTCAGAGATTTTTCGACATACGTGCCAATCTCCATGAACTCACCGCGACCTGTAGCACCTAACTCACTAATTCCGGCAATTTCTGTACCAAATCGAACACAGCGTGTGCAATGAATACATCGCGTCATATCAGTAGACACTAGTGGGCCAAGTTCCTTATCTGGCACCACACGTTTACGTTCGGTATAGCGAGAAATACTATTCCCATAACCCATGGCAACATCTTGTAATTCACATTCACCACCCTGATCGCATACCGGACAATCAAGCGGATGGTTAATTAACAAAAATTCCATCGTCCCCTGTTGAGCATCTAATGCTAATGGAGACTTTGTATATACTTTCATGCCCTCCATTACAGGCGTTGCACAGGCTGGTAATGGTTTAGGGGCTTTCTCAACTTCTACCATACACATACGGCAATTTGCAGCGACTGATAATTTCTTGTGATAACAAAAGCGAGGTACATCAACATCATGCTGATCAGTAACTTCGATAAGCATTGCACCTTTTCGTGCAGTGACTTCCTTATCGTTAATAAATATTTGTACAGTTTCTTCAGACATTAATGATTACCAGTTCTCACGCTGCATCTTTTTGTTTGTTAACTTCCAAAATACTACAGCCATGTTCAATATAATGCGCAAATTCGTGTCGATAATGTTTAATAAAACTATGCACAGGCATCGCAGCTGCATCACCCAATGCACAAATTGTTCTACCTTCAATTTTAGTCGCGACATCATCTAGCTTATCGATATCTTCTGACTGACCTTCTCCTTGTACTATTCGGCATAACATTCGATACAACCAACCGGTACCTTCTCTACATGGCGTGCATTGGCCACATGATTCTGAAAAATAAAAACGCGATATACGTTGCAAGACCTTTACCATATCGGTTGAGTCATCCATCACAACCACTGCACCAGAACCTAATAGCGAACCTGCAGCTGTAATCGATTCATAATCCATGTTTGTGCTCATCATGATTTCACCCGGTAATACCGGCACAGAAGATCCTCCAGGGATCACTGCTTTTAACTTTGCGCCATTGCGCACACCACCCGCTAATTCAAGTAATTCTGAGAACGGTATGCCAAGTGGCACTTCAAAGTTGCCTGGCTTATTTACATGACCGGAAACAGAAAAACATTTCGTGCCACCACTTTTTTCAACCCCCATAGAAGCAAACCATTCTGCACCTTGACGCATTATGCTAGGCACAGACGCAAAAGTTTCTGTGTTATTGACCGTGGTAGGCTTTCCATATAGGCCTACATTCGCAGGAAAGGGAGGCTTAAAGCGAGGCTGCCCTTTTTTCCCTTCAAGTGATTCCAATAAAGCAGTTTCTTCACCGCAAATATAAGCACCCGCACCCAAGGTATCGTACAAATTAAAAGTAAAGTTAGAACCAAATATATTTTCACCCAAATAACCTGCAGCGTAAGCTTCATCTAATGCTTGCTTAAACCTTATATATGGTTCATCTAAAAACTCACCACGCAGATAGTTATAGCCAGCAGTTAGACGCATTGCATATGCAGCAATAGCCATACCTTCAATTACTGAATGAGGGTTAAATCTTAAAATATCACGATCTTTACACGTACCTGGCTCAGACTCATCTGAATTACACACCACATAACTTTGAATCTCTGGATTGCGTGGCATAAAACTCCACTTCAAACCAGTAGGAAACCCTGCGCCACCGCGACCTCGCAATCCCGATGCTTTGATTTGTTCAATAACATCATCAGGCGAGATATTTTCACGCAGAATTTTTTCCCACGCTTTATAACCGCCGACACTGATATAATTTTCCAACGTCCACGGCTGGTCAAATTGTAAGGTTTGGTAACAAACGTTATTTATTTGCATAACTTATTCAGTTAAATAATCTAATTTTTATGACCTAATTCTTTTAAAATCAGATCTACTTTTTCGATAGTTAAATTTTCTTTGTATACATGATTCACCTGCATCATAGGTGCACCACAACATCCGGCCAAACATTCTTCTTCCTGCTTTAAATAAAATTTACCATCCGGTGTACTCTCACCTAAATCAATGCCCAATGTATTTTTTAAATGATCTATAATTTCATCAGAGCCACGTAGCATGCAAGATAAATTAGTACATACTGAAATCGTATGCTTGCCAACGGGTTGCAACTCAAACATAGAATAAAACGAGGCAACTTCGTACACTGCAATAGCTGGTAATTCTAAATATTCTGCAATCGCATCCATCTTTTCTACTGGCAAGTAACCTTCTTCATGCTGTAATGCGCGCAAAGCACCAAGCACTGCGGATTGTTTTTGATCTACAGGGTATCGCGAAATCCAATCATCAATCTCACTTAACAAATGCTCAGATAGAATTGATTTCTTGTTAGAGACTTGAGTCATCGATCAATTTCTCCGAACACAATATCTTGCGTGCCAATAATCGCAACTACATCAGCAAGCATATGACCACGTGACATTTCATCTAAAGCAGCTAAATGCGCAAAACCTGGCGCACGGATTTTTATACGATAAGGTTTGTTAGCACCATCCGAAACCAAATAGATCCCAAACTCACCTTTTGGATGTTCAATAGCAGAATAAACTTCGCCTTCAGGCAAACAAAATCCTTCTGTAAATAATTTAAAATGGTGGATGAGCTCTTCCATTCCCATCTTCATTTCTCCACGAGATGGAGGAGCCATTTTATGGTTATCGACCATTACAGGGCCAGGGTTACTTCTGAGCCAAGCAATACATTGTTTAATAATATCGTTAGATTGACGCATTTCTTCCATACGCACTAAATAACGATCATAACAATCACCATTTACACCAATAGGAATTTTAAAATCTAACTTGCTATACGTTTCGTAAGGCTGCTTGCGACGCAAATCCCATTCAATTCCTGATCCTCGTAACATCGGCCCAGTAAACCCTAATTGCAATGCACGCTCGGGCGTAACAATACCAATATCAACTGTGCGCTGCTTCCAGATGCGGTTATCGGTTAACAGTGTTTCATACTCATCCACACAAGATGGGAAACGTTTGGTAAAATCTTCAATAAAATCCAAGAAAGAACCTGTGCGCGCTTCATTTAATGCATGCACTTCTTTCTCATCATGCCACCGCGACTCGGTATATTTAGGCATAACATCTGGCAAGTCTCGATACACACCTCCCGGACGATAATACGTTGCATGCAATCGTGCACCCGATACAGCTTCATAACAATCCATCAAGTCTTCACGTTCACGGAATGCATATAAAAATACTGTCATTGCACCAATGTCTAAAGCATGTGCGCCTAACCATAATAAGTGATTAAGAATGCGTGTAATCTCATCAAACATCACTCGTATATATTGCGCGCGTTCGGGAACTTCAATGCCAGAAAGTTTTTCAATCGACATGACATAAGCATGTTCATTACACATCATGGATACATAATCGAGGCGATCCATATAACCGATACTTTGGTTATATGGTTTGCTTTCTGCAAGTTTTTCAGTTGCTCGATGTAACAAACCAATATGTGGATCAGCACGCTGCACCACTTCTCCATCCATTTCCAACACCAAACGTAATACACCATGCGCTGCTGGATGCTGTGGTCCAAAATTCATTGTGTAATTACGCAAATCAGCCATTTGCTGTTCCTTTTTCAGATTTATCTTCTGAAACATTTTCTGACTTACTTTCAATTTGGCTTTCTATTTGTCCATCCTCAAAACGATGATCATCTCTAATCACTTTAGGCACATTAATTCGAGGCTCTATAGAAACCGGCTGATAAATGACGCGCTTTTGGTCTGGGTCATAACGTACTTCCACATGGCCCACTAACGGAAAATCTTTTCGGAATGGATGCCCTGTGAATCCATAGTCTGTAAGGATGCGACGCAAATCAGGATGATTTTCAAAAACAATTCCATAAAGATCAAACGCTTCACGCTCGTACCAGTTTGCAGATGACCATAATCCTGTCACGGATGGAAGTATCGGAAGATCATTATCTTCACACAGCACTTTCACACGCACTCTTGCATTATTGGCAACTGATAGAAGATGATAAACAACTGCATAGCGGGGACTTTCCATTTCTGAATTTTGTTTGGCATCGTCAAATGTAAAACGGCCGAACGAAGTTTTCTCTACCCCTCTACTAAATCCTGACGAAGTAACAGAGTCTGTATTCCATTCATCAGTACCAAACTCTAAATAATCTACCCCTGCTAAATCAATTAACTGATCAAATTTAAGTTCAGGTAGACGAATTAATTCAGCTAGTACATTTAACAGTTCATCTGGATGGACAATTATATTCAACTCATCAAATTTAATTTCTAGCGACAACAAAGAAGATGCAAACACCCGTTGCAGCACAGAACTTAGTTGGTTTAGTTGATCTTGCATAATTGAAGCACTTAACGCGCAATAGTATTTGTGCGTCGAATTTTATTCTGTAATTGCAAAATGCCATATAAAAGCGCTTCCGCGGTTGGTGGGCAACCTGGCACATATACATCAACTGGAACAATACGGTCACAACCTCTTACAACAGAATAAGAGTAATGATAATAACCACCACCATTTGCACATGAGCCCATAGAAATTACCCATTTAGGATCGGCCATTTGGTCATAAACTTTTCGTAAAGCAGGTGCCATTTTATTTACAAGCGTTCCCGCCACTATCATTACATCTGATTGCCGTGGACTCGGTCTAAACATGACTCCAAAGCGATCCAGATCATATCTTGAAGCACCTGCATGCATCATCTCTACAGCACAACAAGCCAATCCGAATGTCATCGGCCACATCGATCCCGTACGCGCCCAATTAATTAAATCATCAAGTTTTGTAGTAGCAAATCCTTTATCATGGAAGCCCTGGTCATGAAAACTTTGTTCAAGCGGACTCATTGAATGACTTGATGAAGTATTGATATTTGACATTACTAGCCTTTACGTTTCATTTAATTAGGTTTAATCCCAATCAAGTGCACCTTTTTTCCATTCGTAGATAAAACCAATGGTTAGAATAATTAGAAAGATAGCCATCGATACAAAACCTATTAAACCTACTTCACGTATCGATACCGCCCAAGGGAATAAGAAAGCAATTTCCAAATCAAAAATAATAAACAATATAGCAACCAAGTAATATCGAACATCAAATTGCATACGTGCATCTTCAAATGCTTCAAAGCCACACTCATAGGGGGAATCTTTTGCAGCATCTGCTTTTCTTGGGCCAAGTTTTAACCCAAGCAACAATGGAATTAAACCCATAATCGAAGCAATGCCGACAAATATTAAAACTGGGAGATAGTTTTCAGTCATTATAATTTCTCATTCAGATCAGCAGTGTTCGCTATCGAACGAAATCCTTACATATTTCGTGTGATCTATTTCCTCACAGACCTAAATAGAAAACCACACTTAATTATTATATTTATTTTCTTGTATTGGTCTAAGCCCATGAGCAAAGGCTTTACAGTATAACTTGTCAGAGCATTTTGAGTATCCACTTAAGAAATAATTATAACGTATGCCGATAATTTGACAGTCTTAAGTTTGCTCACTTTGCGTACAACTTACTTGCTAGAAACTCTAGATCATAAAAATCGTACAAGGTTTAGCGATTTCAATTGTGTGGTGCCGATGGCCGGACTCGAACCGGCACGAGGTTGCCCTCACTAGCCCCTCAAGCTAGCGCGTCTACCAATTCCGCCACATCGGCTGTGTGAATAAGGGTATTTTATCCTAAGGCATGCCTACCAGGATAAATTTCCCCTAATAATGATATAAAACAGGATAATCCCCCCTTAATAAATACCCAAATTGGCTTTAACTAGAAGGAGTTAGATCGACTAACTACAATATGGACAAGAATAATAGATCATGGGATCATGGATCTAATAACCGTTTATAACCATCTATACAATTTACTTACATTTAGGGAGAACCGTAAAATGGATCAAGACGAATATAAACCATTCGACATGGCTGCATTAATAGTGGGTGCAGTTATTATTATCGCCGCTTTAGTGATGGCGTTTGTATTTTAAAAACAAACGTCTCGCTAGATTTTCTATAAAATATTCTGTATATAGATAGAAAACAATAACTTACCAGTTTCTACTCGAATTTACTCTGGCACATCATCTGGCGATATAGTATCCAGAGTGCTATCAACTTTATCTTTAACTGAATCCATGCTGTCTTGAATATCGTCTAGTGATTCTTTCATGGCAGCATCATCCGTTTCAGTGTCCACCGGCATATCATTTCCAACATCCATATCTTCACTAGGAACATCCGAACCTGAAACTTCATCGATTTCTGGTATATCGGTAGTAACGTTCATTTCAGTTTGATCAAGATTATCAATCACACTCTCAGCCGTTGGCCGATTACTCGCCAAATATGCAAGTGTTAAACTATTTAGGAAAAATAAGGTTGCAAGAATTGCAGTTAAGCGCGTCAAAAAAGATGCAGACCCTTTAGATCCAAACACGGTACCCGAAGCTCCACTTCCAAAAGCTGCACCGACATCAGCACCTTTACCATGTTGAATAAGAATTAACCCAATGATGCCAATGGCAAGCAACACATCGATGGCGACTAAGATGCTATATAAAGTATTCATGTATAAAAATTATCTATTTAATGTTTGTTGAATGTACAGACAAGAAGTTGTCCTAATTTGCAGCAAGCGCAATACCTATAAAATCTTCTGCTTTTAATGCTGCTCCACCTATTAGACCACCATCAATATCGGGCTGTTGTAACAGCTCTTTTGCATTTTCTGGCTTCATGCTGCCACCATAAAGAATTCGCATATTAGCCGCAATATCTTTATTTTGCGCATCTAACGTAAGTCTTATCTCCTCATGCACCTCTTGTGCTTGAGTTGGGCTGGCTACTTTACCCGTTCCAATCGCCCAAACCGGCTCATAGGCAATTACTGCATTTTTAAATGCTTCAATTCCAAATAAGTCGAGCACAGCATTGATTTGCTTGGATATAACGACTTCAGTATGGCCATCTTCGCGCTCTTGAAGAGTTTCACCAACACATAGTATTGGGGTCAACCTGTTTTTTACCACGTGGGCAAACTTTGTAGCTACTTTCTCGTTAGTATCGCCATAGATATGTCGGCGCTCAGAATGCCCAATAATGACATACTTACATGCAAACTCTTTCACCATTGCTGCAGCCACTTCACCTGTATAGGCACCATTTTCTTGGTCAGAACAATCTTGTGCGCCTAATGATATACCCGAACCATCCAGTAATGTTTGCACATGAGAAAGATAAATATAGGGAGGACATACAGCAAGCTCAGCATTTTTAACCGAAGATAGTTGCTCTCTAATACCTGAAACCAGCTCAGAAATACTGCTCAATGAACCATTTAATTTCCAATTACCTGCTACGAGTGATTGACGCATATATAATAGTGTTATTAGTCAGAATATGAAGGCGCGCAGCTTACCGAGGCTAGGCGCGTTAGGCAAATACTATATTATTATTTTAAACCTGATCAGATAGGAATACACAGGATGACCAGCTTAACAAGCCGCAGTAACGCTGTCCGCAATCTGTTGGGCTAATTTGTGTACTTTTGGTGAATCCATCCCCTCCACCATCACCCGAACTAAAGGTTCTGTTCCTGAAGGCCGAAGCAGCACTCTACCGGAATCAGCGAGATCAGATTCTGCAGCTCTGACAGCTTCTTGTATCTGAGGCGAATTATCTAAATCAAGCTTGTCTTGAATCGGTACATTTATGAGTACCTGAGGATACTTATTCATCCCAGCTATTGCATCTCGCAAACTAATCTGCTGGTTAACCAATACTTGTAAAACTTGCAATGCCGAAACAATTGCGTCACCTGTTGTCGTTCGATCTAAACAAATTATATGTCCAGAAGATTCTCCACCGATTGTCCAAGAACGATCTTTAAGCATCTCCATAACATATCGATCACCCACATTCGCTCGACCAAATTCAATATCCTGTGCACGAAGCGCATGCTCAAGACCTAGATTACTCATCAGTGTACCAACCACACCACCATCTAAAAGATTCTCTTTCTTTCGTGCATTGGCAATAACATACAAAAGCTCATCTCCATCCACGATAGCTCCCGTATCATCCACCATAATCAAACGGTCGCCATCTCCATCTATTGCAATACCAAGATCAGCATGATGCTCAATAACTGCCATGCGCAACTCTTTTGGATTGGTGGCACCACAATTATCATTAATGTTTACACCGTTCGGTTTCGAAGAAAGACTAATAACCTCTGCGCCCAATTCTGAAAATACATTAGGTGCAATATGATAAGTAGCACCATGTGCACAATCGACTACTAGCTTTAAACCGTTTAACTTAATGCGCGTTGGAATTGTACTTTTACAAAACTCAATATAACGACCTGCAGCATCGGTTATACGCTCTACTTTACCAAGCTTATCTGATGCAACGACTTTTAATGGCTTGCTCAGTTGCTCTTCAATTTCTAACTCAATTGAATCGGGTAGTTTTTTCCCTTCTGAAGAAAAAAACTTAACACCATTATCGTAATACGGATTATGAGAAGCGCTAATGACAATTCCTGCAGCCGCGCGCAAAGTACGTGTTAAATACGCCACCGCAGGTGTTGGCATGGGGCCCAGTAAACGCGCATTGACCCCTGCAGCAGACAACCCTGCCTCTAATACAGACTCAAACATGTAGCCTGATATCCGAGTATCTTTACCGATTAATACCAAATCATTATCTTCACTACACAAAACTTGTCCTACCGCCCAGCCGAGTTTCAATACAAACTCAGGTGTCATCACGCCATCACCTACGCGACCACGTATACCATCTGTACCAAAGTATTTTCGTTCCATAAATCTAAAGCCAACTCATTATTTAATAGTAGATTTTATAACCTATCGCATAAAAAAGTACGTTGATTTGCATGCAAATGCGACAAAATCACGCATTTGCGTGATTGTAACGGCATTTTTCATTAGGTTTACGAGGAAACTTAAGAAGCGACTAGTATTAGTCACTTCTTAAGCGTTTGAATTGCTCTACTCAGTGCTCACCAGCAGGGCCACCAATTGGGCCAGATTCTTTCGATGTATCATCCCGTGAAGTGGGTGCTGCACTACCTGAATCGGGTTTATTATCATCATCCATCCAATCTTTTGGTGGACTAGGCACTTTGCCTTCCATGATTTCATCTATTTGATCTTTATCAATCGTTTCATATTTCACTAACGCTTCAGCCATGGTGTGTAACTTATCCATGTTCTCATTTAGAAGTTTTTCTGCTCGCTCATAATTCGTATCAATGATACGTCGAATCTCTAGATCGATAGAGTTTGCAGTGTCATCCGAAACTGATTTGTGCTGCGTTACAGAGTGACCCAAGAAAACTTCACCATCATCTTCACCATATGAAAGTGGACCCATTTTTTCAGACAAGCCCCATCGGGTAACCATCGCGCGTGCGATTTCAGTCGCTCTTTCAATATCATTCGAAGCACCCGTGGTGACACGGTCAGCTCCTAATGTAATCTCTTCAGCAATTCGGCCACCAAATAAAGTGGAAATCTGGCTTTCTAAACGTTGTTTGCTGTGACTATAACGATCCTCTTCTGGCAGAAACATAGTTACACCGAGTGCTCGACCACGTGGAATTATCGTTACCTTATAAACAGGATCATGATCAGGCACTAAACGACCTACAATCGCATGGCCAGCTTCATGATAAGCTGTATTTTTCTTTTCTTCTTCGTCCATCACCATGGACTTGCGTTCCGCACCCATCAAAATCTTGTCTTTAGCTTTCTCAAACTCATTCATGTCGACTGTGCGTTTGTTCGCACGTGCTGCAAACAATGCAGCCTCATTTACTAAGTTCGCTAAATCAGCACCCGAAAATCCAGGTGTACCACGCGCAATGTAATCTGGACGCACATCTTTACCCATTGGTACTTTACGCATATGCACCTTAAGAATTTGCTCCCTACCTCGAATATCTGGAAGAGGCACAGTAACTTGACGATCGAATCTACCCGGGCGGAGCAACGCAGGATCTAAAACATCAGGACGGTTAGTTGCTGCAATAACAATTACACCCTCACTACCTTCAAACCCATCCATTTCAACAAGCAATTGGTTAAGTGTTTGTTCGCGCTCATCATGACCGCCACCAAGACCTGCACCACGATGCCGACCTACCGCATCAATTTCATCAATAAAAATAATACATGGTGAATGCTTTTTTGCTTGCGCAAACATATCACGCACACGTGACGCACCTACACCTACAAACATTTCAACAAAGTCTGAACCAGAGATAGTAAAGAATGGCACTTTAGCTTCGCCAGCAATGGCCTTCGCTAACAATGTTTTACCTGTGCCAGGCGAACCAACCATTAACACACCACGCGGAATTTTTCCGCCTAGCTTTTGAAACTTACCAGGATCACGCAAAAATTCTACAAGCTCTGAAACTTCATCTTTGGCTTCTTCAACACCTGCCACATCAGCAAATGTAACTTTTATTTGGTCTTCACCCATTAAACGCGCTTTGCTCTTACCAAATGACATGGCACCACGTCCGCCGCCGCCACCTTGCATTTGACGCATGAAGAAAATCCATACACCAATGAGCAACAACATTGGGAACCAGCTGATTAGAATATCTAGAAGTAATGAGCGAGATTTTGCTTCGCCCGCTTCGACAGCAACATCGTATTTAAGTAATGTATCTAATAATTTAGCATCGCCAGGACTATTAGTTTCAAACTTCTCATTGTTATCAAACACACCTGAAATCTGACGATTATCAGGACTAATCATTACTGACTGAACACTACCTGACTCAACTTTTTCAAGAAATTCTGAGTAAGAAAGTTGGCCCGCAGTTTCTGGGCGTGGCGCAAAGTTATTGAAAACAGTCATCAATACCACTGCTATAACAGCCCAAAGCAATAAATTTTTTACCATGTCGTTCAAAAAGCTAACCTCTTACTTATATTTCAAATACTTAAACGAAAAATTACCTTACTATAACTTAATATGAGTGGCCAGGGCATACACCTCACGGCTACGTGCCCTGGACGCGTCTGGCTTACGAATCAATACCTTACTAAATTTTGACCGTAACATTTTTACATAATCATCGAACCCAACACCTTGAAACAATTTAACAATCAGACCGCCGTCAGGTGCTAATACTTCAATACTAAACTCAGCGGCTAATTCTGCAAGATAGATGGCCTTTGGCTGATCAACACTACTGATACCACTAATATTGGGGGCCATATCACTCATTACAAGGTCTATCGGACTTTGACCTACCAATTCTCTCAAAGATTCATATATATTTTGTTCAGTGAAGTCACCTTTTATGAAGTCCACATTATTAATGCTGTCCATGTCCAATACATCGATGGCGATCATTTTGCCTGATTTACCTACTTTCTTTGCGACGTACTGACTCCATCCTCCAGGCGCCGCACCTAAATCAACGACATTCATTCCTTGTCGAATGAGATTATATTTTTTATCAATCTCCTCTAACTTATACACCGCACGTGAACGCCAACCTTCTTTTATTGCGCGTTTAACAAACGGATCTTCATTATGCTCTTTTAACCAGGCTTTACTTTTCATATAAAATTATCAGAGCAAACGAATAAACATATTGATACGAGAAATATAAAAGACGTTTTAATATCTCATCATACTTACGAACAAAGCACGAAAATTATAGAGACAAACGATAGTACATGGATAAAGGAAACATTGGCCAATATGCTTAATGCGAAATTTGCATTCGGTACATCACACACTCATCACAACAAACATATCGCAGAGAATAAAAGATATTTTTTTAAAAAAAGCATTTGGAGCTTTATATTTTATTCTTTATTCATAGCGAACTTCGACTACTTCGTACTCCTTGTTTCCAGCAGGTGCTTCAACTGTAATCACATCGCCTTCTTCTTTTGCAATCATGGCTCGAGCTATTGGTGAAGTCACTGAAATCATATTTTGTTTTATATCCGCTTCATCCTCGCCGACTATTGTATAGGTAACCTCGTCACCACTATCTTCATCTGCTAATACAACGGTTGAACCGAATACAACCCGGCCATTAGCGTTCACTTTTGTTACATCGATAATTTCTGCATTAGATAGTTTTCCCTCGATCTCTTTAATGCGTCCTTCAGCAAATGATTGCTGTTCTCTTGCTGCATGATATTCAGCATTTTCTTTAAGATCACCATGCGCACGAGCAGTTGCAATCGCTTCGATTATTTGTGGTCGCTTAACATTCTTAAGCTCATCTAGCTCGGAACGTAACTTTTCCGCACCTTTAACTGTTAATGGAACTCTATTCATATCTCACACCGAACAACGAAATTGATTAAGAAAAAACTAATGTTTTAATTGCTTATGCAAATCTTGCAACCGATAAACTTGGTAATGATCTTTGCTCTCTATAGCATCTTTAAGTGCCCACGCACCTGCAATTGTAGTGGTATAACAAACCTTATGCTGTAGCGCTTCTCTTCTAATTGTAAACGAATCTGCAATGGCTTGTTTGCCCTCGGTTGTATTCACAATTAGGTCAATTTTACCATCAATAATCATATCGACAATATGTGGACGACCTTCTCGAACCTTATTAACTTTTTCGCACTCAATACCTTTCTCGGTAATGGCCCTAGCAGTACCTTTTGTCGCAACAATTTTAAATCCTAGGTTTTGCAACTGTTCTGCAATTTGAGTCGCTTGCTGTCTATCTTCTTTGCGAACACTTAATAATACACAACCGGATAATGGGAATTCAGCGCCTGCCGCTAATTGAGATTTACCATAAGCTTCACCAAAAGAATCACCCACCCCCATTACTTCACCGGTAGATTTCATCTCGGGACCTAATATTGGGTCCACTCCCAAAAATTTAATAAATGGGAATACTGCCTCTTTTACCGAAAAATACGTTGGTGTAATTTCTTTTGTCGCACCCTGCTCTTTAAGCGTTTTACCCACCATGCAACGTGCAGCAACTTTAGCCAATGGTCGACCAATTGCTTTTGACACAAAAGGCACGGTGCGTGAAGCACGAGGATTTACTTCAATCAAATAAACTTTTTCATCTTTGATTGCAAATTGTATATTCATTAATCCTTTTACTTGCAATGCAAGTGCGAGTTGACGCGCTTGTTCGCGCATCACATCTTTAACTTCTTCGCTCAAATTATATGGTGGTAATGAACAAGCACTATCACCGGAATGAATACCGGCTTGTTCGATGTGTTGCATAATGCCGCCTATCAATACTTCTTCACCATCACAGATGGCATCAAGATCCACTTCAACCGCATTATCTAAAAAGTGATCGATTAATACAGGTGCATCATTGGAAACTTTAACCGCTTCTCGCATATAGCGTTCTAGATCAGCACGGTTATAGACAATCTCCATCGCACGACCACCCAACACATACGAAGGTCGAACAACCACTGGATAACCAATTTTATCTGCAGCATCAACCGCTTCATTCGTACTGGTCGCGGTTGCATTAGGTGGTTGAAGTAGTTTCAAGTCATTCACTAACTGTAAAAAGCGTTCGCGATCTTCTGCTAGATCAATTGAGTCCGGACTGGTTCCCACTATCGGAACACCGGCTGCCTCAAGATCTTGGGCGAGTTTTAAGGGTGTTTGCCCACCAAACTGCACGATAACCCCATACGGCTTTTCAACACGTACAATTTCTAAAACGTCTTCTAAGGTTAGTGGCTCAAAATAAAGCCTATCTGATGTGTCGTAATCGGTTGATACGGTTTCCGGATTACAGTTCACCATAATAGTTTCATAACCATCTTCGCGCATTGCAAAGGCTGCATGCACACAACAGTAATCAAACTCTATTCCTTGGCCAATGCGATTTGGACCACCACCCAAGACAATAATTTTTTTATTATTGCTAGGCTCAGCTTCACATTCTTCATCATAGCTCGAATACATGTATGCAGTATTGGTTGCAAATTCTGCCGCACAGGTATCCACTCTCTTATATATTGGATGTACTGCTAACGTATTACGTTTCTCGCGCACTTCGTTTTCACTACATTTCAATAGAGTTGCGAGCCTTCTATCTGAAAAGCCTTTACGCTTAATATTTCGCATCAAACTCGCATCAATTGAATCTAAACTTGAAGCAGCAATATCCTTTTCCATATCGATAAGCTGTTTTAGCTGTGCAAGAAACCAAGGATCAATCGATGTCGACTCAAATAATGCTTCATTTGTTTGACCCAGCCGCATTGCATCCGCCACGAACCAAACACGATTTGGGCCTGGCTCTTGTAACTCAGAAGCCAACTCACTCATGCTTTCTTCATCATATTCATGATGCATAGGATCCAACCCATCGACACCGACTTCTAGCCCGCGCAATGCTTTTTGAAATGATTCTTGAAAAGTGCGACCGATCGCCATCACTTCACCAACCGATTTCATTTGTGTACTTAACTTGGCTTTTGCCTGAGGGAATTTCTCAAAAGTAAAACGAGGAATCTTTGTGACTACATAATCTATGCTCGGCTCAAAGGAAGCCGGTGTTGCACCACCCGTAATCTCATTTTGCAATTCATCAAGGGTATAACCTATCGCAAGTTTCGCCGCTACTTTAGCAATGGGAAAGCCAGTTGCTTTAGAAGCCAATGCCGAAGACCGCGACACACGTGGATTCATCTCAATAATGACCATGCGGCCATCTTTCGGATTGATAGAAAATTGTACATTGGAGCCACCAGTGTCCACACCAATTTTACGTAACACAGCAAGCGAAGCGTTACGCATAATTTGATATTCTTTATCTGTCAACGTTTGTGCGGGAGCAACGGTAATTGAATCACCCGTGTGCACACCCATTGGGTCAAAGTTTTCTATCGAACAAATAATGATGCAATTGTCATTTTTGTCTCGCACCACTTCCATTTCATATTCTTTCCAACCCAGTAATGACTCTTCAAGCAACACTTCACTTGTTGGTGAAAGATCTAAGCCATGAGAAATAATATCTTTAAACTCTTCCAAGTTATAAGCGATTCCGCCGCCACTCCCACCCATCGTAAATGATGGACGAATAACCGTTGGAAAACCCAAACTAGGTTGTTGTTGGATCGCCTCTTCTAAGCTGTGTGCAATAGCGGAACGTGCAGACTTTAATCCGATATCTTCCATCGCCTTACGAAATAATTCACGATCTTCCGCCATATCGATGGCTTCTTTTTTCGCACCAATCATTTCGACCGAATACTTTTCTAAAACGCCTTCTCGATCTAAATCTAATGCACAATTTAATGCTGTCTGCCCACCCATAGTTGGCAACAACACATCGGGACGTTCTTTCTCAATAATTTGTTCAACGGTTTGCCACATGATGGGTTCGATATAAATCGCATCCGCCATCTCTGGGTCAGTCATAATAGTGGCTGGGTTAGAGTTCACCAAAATCACACGATAACCTTCTTCACGCAGCGCCTTACAAGCTTGTGCGCCAGAATAGTCAAACTCACATGCTTGCCCGATCACAATTGGACCCGCACCAATGATCAATACACTTTTTATATCCGTACGCTTAGGCATGCTCTAGTTTTGCTTATACTCTGTCATCAATTTGATGAAGTTTTCGAATAATGGCTTCACATCATGCGGACCTGGACTGGCTTCCGGATGTCCTTGGAAACTGTACGCAGGTTTTTGAATGTGTCGAATTCCCTGCAATGAGCCGTCAAATAAAGATCGATGTGTGGCTTCTAGCTCTTTAGGCAAAGATTCCTCATCAATTGCAAAGCCATGATTTTGGCTACTTATCATGACCAAGCTAGTGCTTAAATCTTGTACGGGATGGTTCGCACCGTGATGACCAAATTTCATCTTCGTCGTTTTAGCCCCACAAGCTAAACCTAATAATTGATGCCCCAAGCAAATACCAAATGTTGGGACGCCAGCATTTACAATTTCTTGAATCGCTTGAATCGCATAGTCACATGGCTCTGGATCACCAGGACCATTCGAAAGAAAAATACCATCAGGGTTTTTACTCAACACTTCTTTTGCTGGGGTTGATGCCGGAACCACTTCAAGCTCACATCCATAGTCGTGCAGAATACGAAGAATATTACGTTTCACTCCAAAATCGTATGCTATGACACTGAAACTACTCTTATTTTTGCTACTGAGATAACCCTCTTCTAATGACCAACCACCATCACTCCATGAGTAAGACTTATCAGTAGTAACCTCTTTAGCCAAATCCATGCCTTTTAATCCAGCAAAACCTTTAGCCGCGGCTAAGGCTTCTTCTTCACTGATGTGGTCGCCCGCCATGATGGCACCATTTTGCGCACCCTTCTCACGAAGTATTCTCGTTAATCTGCGGGTATCAATATCTGCAATAGAAACCACATTATGTTTCTTTAAATAAGCAGATAAATCAGATTGTTGTCGCCAATTACTAACTTGTACTGGTAAGTCACGTATCACTAAGCCCGTCGCAAAAATGTGTGCGGATTCTTCATCTTCAGAGTTGGCACCAACATTGCCAATATGAGGATACGTCAGGGTAATGATTTGTTGTGCGTAAGATGGGTCTGTAAGAATTTCTTGGTAACCTGTCATGGAAGTATTAAAAACAACTTCCCCTACCGATAAACCCGATATGCCAATAGAGCTTCCCCAGAAAAGACTGCCGTCTTCTAAAGCAAGCAAGGCGGGTGGATGACTCAAAAAACTTATCTCCTATTTCTTTGCCTTAAATCATTCTATAAGACGCAGATGTAAAAACGGGATGACCTGCTGGTCATCCCGTAAAAATTCTGTGCTACCGGTGGACCAGGAGAATTGTACTCAACTCAAACGTATTACGAAACCGAGAATTTGGGATATTGAATACTTTATGATCGATTGGGATTTAATAGTTTATTTTTCACTTAACCACCCAAGTAACTACACTAATAACCACACTAGTAACTACACTAGTAAATACACAATGCGGCCTGAAAACTCTTTACGATTTTCAGTCAAAAATCTTCGCGGGAAGGCAGGTTACTTACACTAAATATTTCTCATTCATGCCATCAAAACCAATTGATATGCTATAACAATTCACCATTATTTAAATCTTGTTTAAATAAATCAAATTTACTTTATATTTGGTCTAGTTATATTTTTTCTAGTTATATCTGTTTTAGCAAATGACTAATCGCTTCTTCAACATCTTTTTCTGTGAACTGCTTATTTGGGTTGTCACCTGTCAATCGATATTGCTCCAGTCCTTGGTTGTCATATATCAACACCGCAGGAATACCTATTAGGTCAATTTTCTCAAAAGCATGTAAAAGGTTCTCATCCATTCGATAATGATCAAAAGTTGCATTCATCTTTCGCAAAAATACTTCTGCAAGTTGTAAAGACTTAGCATCCTCACGATCATCTAGGTTCATACTTACAAACTCAACATTTTGATTTTTGTATGTATTATGCAACTTAACCATTTCAGGGAAACGCTCGATACATGAGACACACCACATTGCCCACATATCAACCACTACAATTTTAGGTAAATACTGTAGTCGCCGGCTTTCCCACTCAGTGTAGGAAACAGCCACCATTTGCTCTTCATTCGATACATCTTCGGCCAAAGAATGAGTAGTTAAAAATGCCATGCTAATCAATAGCACGGCGACAACAAAATGTAGTTTATTGGACATACTTCACTGAACAACCATGCGCACGTGTTTCTTTTACCGCTACTTCATTACCCTCTAGCAATGAAGAAATAGCATCACTAACATAAAACTGACTTGGCTCACCGTTAATATGTTTGACTGACCCATCATCGTTCATTTTTGCAGGCGAATCATATAATGCACCGGTATACATTAATTTTCGCTCTTTATTAAAAACAAAATACTCAGGTGTTCGTGTTGCACCTAGTTGCCTACCCAGCTCTTGGCTTTCATCAAAAATATAATCAAATCCATAACCATATTTTTCTGCATGAATTTTCATTGCTGGTAAACGATCATCTTCACGATGATTCATACTTAAGCCAATCACACGAACACTTTGCCCCTCAAAAGAATTGGCAAGTTCTACCAAGTCAGCATCCATACCTCTAACCCATGGACAATGGTTTGCTAGCGAAACAAAGACCAACACATCTTCACTAAGCCCATCAGAAGAAATATTGTTACCTGAAGTAGAAGGCAAATTATCAAAAGCGGGCAT
>CALAJL010000013.1 GCA_937922735.1 uncultured Gammaproteobacteria bacterium
TGCCAATCTTGTACATTCTCAGTTGTTCCAATAAGATCAGAAGCTTGTCCTTTAGTCATACCTCGTTTGTATTTCAAACCCTCGCGTTTCAATCGTCGTTTTTGAGCATCAGTTGCGGGATCTTCGCGCCATGATTTGTTCTCAGTGCTAACCATTTAACTTACTTTTAACCATATGAAAATTTATCTAATCTATTTGACACAAGTGAAATTTGAGGTCAATTTTAGAATTCAGCTTTAGTCGTAAGCTGACATTATAAGTAAATATTATTCTTGATTTTAGCTAAATCACCCTAATATTAAAACTATGGTGTTAGTTAGAGGTATTTAAGTGGATATTAATCAATTATTATATTTTGATAAGCATGAAGCTACTAAGGCGTATTGTACTGTGGTTGATGATATCGGTCAGGTATACTACTGCGAAGCGGATGATGAGAAACAACCAGATGGAAAATGGAAGTTAGTTAATCTGGATTTGCATGCAATGAGTGTATTGCATTAGGTAAGTCCCTTGTTTTGGTAATTTAATTAGGCGTATAACGTTAAAGTTTTAAATTTATGAAAAAGAGCATGATCATTGGAATAATTATTGGCATATTTGCCGCTGCAGTATATTTTTTTGAAACTGGTGAGAAAGATCCGAGTGTCGAGAATAATGAAGCACCTTCACATGTTAAAGGTTGATCTAAATGAATGTGCAGCTCAAGGCATTTTTAGAACATCTTCACGATTCCCCTGAAACTGTTAAATTTCAAGATACGATGGCAGTAATTGAAGCATGCTACGTATATACACCCACAAAATTTACAAACGGAGATCTTGTTAATCAAACGGGAGAAAATGAAGGTTCTTGTAAACTCTTTGCATTTGCTAAAGTAAATAATCTAGATGAAGATAAAACATTAGCGTGTTTCGGTGCATATTATCGTGAAGATGTATTACAAAACCCTGATAGTGACAATCATCAGAATATTCGCAATTTCATGGAAACGGGGTGGTCAAAGATTACTTTTGAGAATGAAGTATTAGTTAATAAATGACAGTTTTCTAATGCATGTTTATAACTCCTGCATGACTGTAATACGTTACACCCCTGTAACTATGTATAACTAGCATACCCCGCAGTCATGTATAAAAAATTATATTCAGAATCGTGCGAGCAAAATAAACAACCGATTTTAGAAGTGCTGCAAGAAGTTTTTGACGATCGTAAAACGGTCCTAGAAATAGGTAGTGGATCTGGCCAGCATGCTGTGTATTTTGCCAACCACTTAAAGCACTTGACTTGGCAACCTAGTGATCTTGCTGAGTACCTTCCTAGTGTTAACGCCTGGGCTTCAGAAGCTGAGCTCAAAAACCTTAATGAGCCGATAGAATTAGATGTGCTTCATCAACCATGGGAAATTTCAATGGTTGATACTATATTTACTGCTAATAGCTTACATATAATGTCTTGGCAAATGGTGGAGCAGTTTTTTAAAGGGGTGGGTGATGTGCTGGAAGCGTCAGGCAAACTTTTGATATACGGGCCATTTTCCTATGCAGGCGTGCATACAAGCCCCAGCAATGCTCGATTTGATCAGTATCTAAAACAACAAAATCCTTTAAGCGGCGTTAGAGATTTTGATGACCTAGAACGTTTGGCGAAGCAATATGGGCTCATCTTTAGCAAGGATTTCGACATGCCTGCGAATAATCGATGTTTGTTATGGGAGAAGAGCTAGCCAAGATATTACCGTCTGTCTTGTCTGCTAGTCCGATTATCTCCAACTGTAAAATGTGATGCAGATCACATTGATAATACACATTCCCTGTGGGGTCTCTAATTATAGAGATGTTTATTTAACCTAAGCTTGGAGTTGGAAATGGAAGCATTTATTATTATTGCATTGCAAATAACAGTTGTTGGATTAACGTTAGTAGGTATGTGGCGTCTTTTAAAAGATCGTGACGGTTATCATAATTCTGAATTGAAACGCCATCACTAATTAGTCAGCCCTCACTTAAGTAGAAAAACCCGGTCTCACCGGGTTTTTTTATGCACGTAATAAATTAGTTCATTCAAGCGTGTAACAGAAATTTTTGTATGTGCAAGAAGGTACTAGTACAGAATATTTATAGTTGATTTTATTTGTATTGTTTATGCAATTCTAAAGCGACTTCTTTTCTAAAATGAAAATTTACAGGTTCATTAATCATGATGACAAATGGAGACCAATGGCTGTTTCGGTTTATGTAACCCGCATAGGTGCTTACATTATGTAGTGTGCCAGTTTTAGCAAAGATATCATTCGTTTGTGCAGGCATTAGATGTCGATAAGATGTAAATTTATTTAGCACATCTACCAAATGCTGAGCGCTCATTCTATTTTTTCGAGATAATCCAGCACCTTCAATAATAATATGATCTGTCCAGTTAAAATTAGTCTTTATGTAGTTATTCACTACCGTTTCTGATTTTTTAGTGTCTGCTGGGGCGTCATATATATCTGCACCAAGTGCTAAGAATAGCTGATTGGCAATGAAATTATTTGAAAACTCCAGCATTGAGATAATGATTTGCTCGAGTGTTTTACTATTTTGATGAGTAAAAAGTAGTTCTGCTGTGTCTGGAATTTTACCGCTTTGAAAAAACGTATCAGTCGGTATTTTTGATAAGTTTAATTTAGCCTTCAATAATTCAGCAAAGTATCTAGATCCATACTCAGCATTACCTAAATTAATTCTATGCGTGCCAATATCTAAGCCTTTTGCTAGCTTGTTTGCTAGAGGGGTTAGAGGTGTTTGTGTTTCGCTGCTACTAACCGCATCGAGATACACGCGAACATTAATGGTGTTAAAGTTAGCTGCGGTTGCACCAAGTGATGCATCATATGGGTTTAGAGTGTTCCCTTGACCATCAATATTGATTGATTTGCTAAAGTAGCTGTTATCTACACTGATTCCATCTAGCTCGTTAATGCCTTCTTGTTTTATTTTGTTGACGATAATATCAATTTCTTCAGAAACTAAAAAAGGATCACCGTAGCCTTTAACCCACAAGCTATTCGTCACGTCATCAAAATAGAAATCTGTCTTAAAACGATAATCACTCCCCCAATGTTCTAGTGCAATTAAAGAGGTGAGGACTTTTATGGTAGATGCAGGTATGTAAGTATCTTCAGCATTTCTACTATGCAGTATTTGCTTATTCTCATCGACCAAGAGAAGCGATGAAGAAGGTAATGCGTTAAGAGTAGCTAATGCGTTAGCAGCTAAGCTATGTTGTGTGAGTAGAAGCAGTATTGTGCTTAATAATATCGCACTAATTCGCATAATTAAGTTATATAGCTACTTTAAAGCCTTCAAACTCTGGTTTGCCTAAATAGACTGGCTTAACCTCACCTACATTAGCGTGGGCTTTGCGAAAAGCTTCTGACTTAGTCCAATCTTCAAATGCTTGTTTGGAATCCCAAATGGAATGTGAGGCGAATAAGCTGAATTCCTCAGTCTTAGGTCCTTCTAATAAATGAAATTCTTTGAAACCAGGCACTTCATCTAGGAATGTTTCGCGATTTCGCCATATATCTAAAAAGTCTTCTTCATTTCCAGGAATAATTTTGAAGCGATTCATAGCAATAAACATCATGCTCTCCGTGTAGGTTTAAAATTCTAGATTTAGAAACGTTTTGATTGTAGATATCTTAAATAGTTCAAGATGCGATAAGGACTTCATTATCCCAACTAAAGCTGTCGTCCGTGAATGCTTTAAAACAGTAAAATAGTGTTGAAATAATACCCCAGCCCAAGCCCAGCACGACACCAAAATCAAGCAAACCTTTCCACGGTTGAGGGATCAGTCTAAACGTAAAAATGAAAACAATAATCATCACGGTTAGTGAGCAGGTTGCAATGACACGTTTCTTGGGGGCGTGGAAATAGGCCATGCAGAAAAGTGGAGCGAATATGAGTTGTAATAGAGTGGTGTTATGTAATAAGTATTTAGCGCGCGCGGCAAAACGTGGAGAAAATTTCTTTTGAAAGCCTTTATAACCCTCTCCATGCGCCATGAAAATTGTGAACGCGATGAATACCAACCAATGCATCCAGGTCAGGGGCATAGAAAATGATTCAAGGGTATATGCAGACAAACGCCAACAGGCATATCCAAGCAATATCAGGAGCCCAAATATTGCCCATATCACCGCTATAATTCCGGCAATGGTTGTATGATTATTATCCATATTTGATCTGCATTATCGCACATTTGGATCATGCTCAAATTACAGTTTGATCACTGGTGCACTTTTGTACAATAAGATGCTGTGGGAATTGTAAATGTTGGGTCCTGTACAACTTAATTAATATTTTTATGGCTAAGTAATGCTGATTGTAAACACACTGGTGTTCAAAGATTCAATGTAATTTACTTAAACATATTCTGCCGCAGCTGCTGCGGAAGCCCATGCCCATTGAAAATTAAAACCACCTAAGTGGCCGGTTACATCGATAGCTTCACCTATAAAATACAAGCCATCCTTTTTATTGGCTTGCATAGTTTTTGACGATAATTCATTGCAGTTTATTCCGCCTAACGTCACCTCAGCCGTACGATAGCCTTCCGTGTTATTAGGCTTTAATTTCCAAGTATGGAATTGGTTTGCTATTTCTTCCAACTGAAGATTTGATAATTGATTGATTTGTCTGTTGTTGTATTCTTTGTCTGCAAACCATAATTGAATTAATGTTTGAGCAATATTTTTCGTCATCAGTTCTGTTAAAAGTGTTTTTAATTCTGCTTTAGAACGTTGTGATCTTTTTTCTACTAAATACTCATATAAATCAATATTTGGTAGTAAGTTAATCATGATTTCATCACCTTGCTGCCAATAGGATGATATCTGCAAGATTGCAGGCCCACTCAATCCTCGGTGGGTAAATAGCATACTTTCATTAAAGCTCATGGCATTACATGTCACTGTTATTTCTAGAGAGCTGCCGCTGAGTTGCGATAAAATATCTAGAATAGGTTGATTCAGAGTAAACGGAACTAAACCTGCACGGGTTGGAAGTATATCCAAGTCAAACTGTTTAGCGATTTGGTAGGCAAAACCAGTGGCACCCATTTTTGGAATAGATAACCCTCCAGTAGCAATGACTAATGATTCGCATGAAGTGGCGCCTAAAGTGGTTTCTACTTTAAAGCCTTTTTCTAATGGTGTGATTTTTTCAATTGAGCAATGTGTTCGTATGTTAACGTCCGCTTGGCTACACTCTTTTAACAGCATTTCTAAAATGTCTTTAGACTTATGATCACAAAAAAGCTGACCCAATGATTTTTCATGATAAGGAATATCATGTTTGTTCACTAATTCAATGAAGTCATAAGGTGTGAAACGGGATAAAGCAGATTTACAGAAATTTTTATTATTCGATAGAAAATTATCTGGTTCACAGTTGATATTTGTAAAGTTGCAACGGCCACCACCTGACATCAGTATTTTTTTACCAACTTTATTGGCATGATCTAAGACCAAAACTTTCCTTCCGCGTTGGCCTGCACGGAAAGCGCACATTAATCCTGCTGCTCCTGCACCAATAATGAGAACATCAGTATGTTTTTGAATGGGAGTAATAGACTGATCAGGCATAAGTAATGTGGACGTTATTGATCAGAGAGATAAAGTGCACCATGTTGAAGCAGTTTTAATAGCAAATATAGATTATTTTCTGTTTGGGTGAACATCTCACTATGTATCTCTATTTTAGAGCATAGTAATTCTATTAATGAATTTTCTGCACTTGAATGAGAGATCCTTTCTCCATCGATAAATAAAATATGACATCCCGCTTCGCTTATATATGCAAAACGTGAACTTTCATTTCTAATTAACTTCTTACCAGCTGCTAGGTGTGTTGTTAGATTTGTAAGGTTGTATAATTTATTAGATGAATTGAGGTCGTTGGATGCTTTAAGTGATTCGCTATCTGTTTGTGAGTATTTAGGTGTTGTCATGTAACGACCAAACCAATCTTTAATGGATTCTGAATCTTCGGTGTAATGTTGGAGTATTTCTTGTACTTTATTTATTGCTTGTGAAGATATTTCACCTGTGTTGTTTTGGTAAGTCAGATCGGCATCCCGGTAGCGAATTGCGTCGCTAATATCTTCACTTATATAATCTATGTATTCACAAAGTATTTCGCTATGAGATGGCGCGCGAAACCCAACTGAACAAGTAATGCAATCATTTTCAACCGCAACACCGTTATGACCATAACCTGGCGGTACGTAAAGTATATCGCCTGGTTCTAAAACCCATGTATCGACCGC
>CALAJL010000014.1 GCA_937922735.1 uncultured Gammaproteobacteria bacterium
GTAAAGCGCTTGAACACAAGCATCTGGGATAAGATACAAAAAGATAATCCATTGCAGAAATTAGCGAGACCTTGTACTGATCTAATGCTTGATGATGTACCTAACAAAAAAAGTAAATCGTCAAAGTAAGGTTGAAAAGAAGATTTTAATAAAAGAGTAGAGAAGTCAATGGGCTATGGTTGATGAGATTGCATTTTGCTAGTCTAGTGTTGAAACTTTTTATGTGATTTGGTCTTGTGTTATGTAACAAAATTATTTCAATTAACTTTGTTACACAGAAGAATTCGTGGTTGGTTTAATAGCAATTTTATAATGCCTCCAGTTTGCGAATATTGCACTTGTCATAAAGATCTATTTTAGAATCTCATTTTTTTATGCTTGTCAGCAGTAAGAAGTGGGAATGTTTGCAGATTAGGATGGAGCCACCTACCGGATTCGAACTGGTGACCTACTGATTACAAATCAGTTGCTCTACCAACTGAGCTAAGGTGGCTTTAAATCTAAATACGTTGTGGATTCTAGTAGCCTTTAGGTTTGTCTTCAAGCATCTCTTAGGTAATGGTCATCTATATTGTGAGTTTAAGGGTACAAGACAGAGAGTGATAAGGTATTTGTAAGTATTATGAAGAGCTTCAAGGAATAATGAGTCTTATCAAAATCTTTTGTAAAACTTAGTTTTCTAGACCTTGTTTGAAAATTCTGTCAGGCTAAATCTTCAAAAATCGTTTTCAAGCATGTTAAATAATTACAATCTTCCAAGTAGATCCATTACCATAGTGGGAGCTAAATGGTAGTAATCAGTAATGTCAAAACAATGGAAAATTTGTGCAGCCTTAATCGCTTTATTTCAAGTAAGTGCTTGCATAACTTCAAACTTATCGATACCTGTAAAAGAATCCGAGTCTGAAGCTAGTGCTCCGTTAGATGGTATCTGGGTCGGCGAATTTGATATCCGTGGCAGAGGGCCATACGACTTCACTGCTGTGCATTTGCAAGATAAGGCTTATGCGTTCAGTCAAAAAGCAAAAGCGATGTGTATAGGCACACTTAGTTTTGATGGTCAACATATGCTTAATAAATACGTTTTGTTTGCTTTAGATGGTGGTCCATTTGATTGGGCAAATATTACAGGGACGCTCGAAGATGATGGAGAAAATCCAAAAACAATTTCGTCTTACTTTAAGACCTTGAATGGCGGCGATACTGGTGCGCTAAGAGTCGCTTACAGTAATCTATATGAGCAATCTTCTTCTTTGGTGAAGATAGCGGGCGATTGGAATTATACGGATCGTGACGAATTAACTACTACTATTGCTATAAATGAAGAGGGTGTGCTAACTGGTAATGATACTGATGGATGTGAGTATCTTGGTTACATGGATATTATTGATCCTAAATATAATGTATATCGGACTAAGCTTGAATTGAGTGGATGTGCATCGGTGAATGGAGAATATGAAGGAGTTGCCTTTGTTGGTAAAGCTTCATTGGTTGTGCAAATCGCAAATAAAAAATATGCATTATTTTATGCGTTTGAGGAAATGCATTAGCTGATTTAGCTAATCAATTAATCATTACTTCTAACATGCCCATTGCAAAATATTATCCATTTAATGGGAAACGTGGTCGATTACGTTTGGGCTTAACTCCGATCGATCTCTCAGAGTGGATTCAATATGAAGATGATTTCTCTGAAAGAGTTAAACAAAAACAAAAACTCATAAAAGAGCATGGTGAGCAAGTCTTGGATGCGATGCCAAGTAGTCATGAGGCGCAGAAAGAATTTTTAAATCTATTGCTTGTGCATTTGCAGCGATATCACGCAAATAGATTTGAGATGACTGATAATCAAGTGATCATTAAAAATGAAAATATAAGTTACGATACCATTGCCTATAAAGATAACCCCTTAGAGTTAATTAGTTATTTGTCTGCAGATGATTATTGTTTGCTAACGGAGGCGAGTGAGGATTATAAGCTTGTGGCTGCATCAGTTTGTGCGCCAACTTGGTGGAGCTTGCAGGAGAAAATGGGTAAACCGCTTGCCAGTATTCATGCGCCAGTGATGAATCTAGAAGAAAGGATTGGGCGAATGATTCGTCATTTTTTGCAAAATCTAAAAATTACAGATTGTTATCAGCGTTCAAATTGGTTTTTATTTGCCAGTAAAGAATACTGTGTGTTTCCAGATAGGTTTGACATTTATTCTGAGATGGAAAATATCGATGAGAGTAATATTGAAAATAAATTATATTTGCGTAGTGAAAGACAAACTTTTCGAAGATTAAAAAACACAAACGCAATTGTTTTTGGGATTAAGGTATATGTCGAATCCATTAGTGTTGTGAAACGTAATCTTGCAATTGCAGAGGATTTGCTTGTCGCGCTAAACACAATGAATGAAGAGCAAAAGCAGAGCTTAGGAATTACGTCTGTTGAAAAACCGTTAAGCAATTATTTGAATAAAGTGTTGGCAGGTTAAGGCTTAACTTGCGATTGAATCGCCTCGGCCAATGGCATAATACTTGAAGCCTAGTTGATGCATTAGGTTTGGCTCGAATAGGTTGCGGCCATCAAATATAACTGCATCTGAGAGAGATTTTTTGATCACATCAAAATTTGGGCTATTGAATTCCTTCCATTCAGTAACTAATACTAATGCGTCAGCGTTATGTAATGTGTCGTCTTTTTCATCACATAGTGTTAGAGAATGGTGGTCTTTATAAATTCGTCGGCATTCGTCCATCGCTACTGGGTCATAAGCTTGCACCTTGGCTCCAGCATCCCATAATGCTTCCATTAACTCTCGACTAGAAGCTTCACGCATATCATCCGTATTGGGTTTAAATGCAAGGCCCCAAAGTGCGATCACTTTGTCTTTTAGATCGCCATTGAAGTGGTTGTTTATTTTTTCAAACAAAACATGTTTCTGGTTTTGGTTGACTTCATCCACTGCGCTAATAAGTTTTGGTGTATACCCAACTTCTTTAGCAATATGTTGTAAAGCTTTTACGTCTTTAGGAAAGCATGAGCCTCCATAGCCGCAGCCTGGGTATATAAACTGGTAGCCTATGCGAGGGTCAGAGCCAATACCAAGTCGAACTTCTTCAATGTCAGCACCTAGTCGCTCAGCGATATTGGCAAGTTCGTTCATGAAACTAATTTTCGTTGCTAAAATCGCATTGGCCGCATACTTGGTGAGTTCTGCAGAAGCAGTTTCCATTATATGCACACGATCTCGGCTACGATTAAAAGGTGCGTAGAGTGCGCGCATGAGTTCTGCTGTGCGTGGGTTTTCAACTCCAATAATAATGCGATCTGGTTTCATGAAGTCATCTATTGCAGCGCCTTCTTTTAAAAACTCCGGATTAGATACAACATCAAACTCGAGTGATAAGTTTCTATTATCTAATTGGCTTGTAATGGTGTTAGAAACTTTTTTAGCGGTTCCTACTGGCACAGTAGATTTATTCACTACTACCTTATAGTCATTCATGCTTTGGCCAATGGTTTCTGCTACTTTTAGTACATGCTGAAGATCAGCTGATCCATCTTCATCTGGCGGTGTTCCAACTGCAATAAATTGGAATAAACCATGGTCAATTCCAGCTTCAGCATCAAGTGTGAATTCAATTCGCGCAGCTTCTACATTAGTTTGAATAAGTTCCTGCAGGCCCGGTTCGTGAATCGGAACGATGCACTGTTGTAATTTTTTGACTCGCTCTTTATCGATATCAACGCAAAGCACATTATTTCCAACCTGAGCAAGACATGCTGCGGTAACAAGGCCTACATAGCCAGAGCCATAAATAGTTACATTCATATTTGAAAAATATTTCTTAAGTTAGATTTATAATTTATGCATATATTACGGAATTGACCGTAAATCTTAACGTAATCGTTTTACGTTAGCTTAACAATGCATTAAGCTACCAGCGCGTTATTTTTGGGTTTGAACTATGCTGAACTTCACACTATTGACAGTTCACTGATCAGTCACACACAATATTTCACGATGGAGGGGTGGCCGAGTGGTTAAAGGCGACGGACTGTAAATCCGTTCTCTCTGAGTACGTTGGTTCGAATCCAGCCCCCTCCACCATTAATTCTAATGAAACATGCAAGCGTAAGTGCTTGGTGTGTTGCGTGTTAAGCAAGTAAACTAAAGATTCTTGTTCTATTGCGGGTGTAGTTCAATGGTAGAACCTCAGCCTTCCAAGCTGATGATGTCGGTTCGATCCCGATCACCCGCTCCAAGTTTTGCCAACACTTAATTTTCTTCTTATTGCTCAATTGATTCTGCAAATTCGTTCTGTGTGTAAAGATTCTTAAGTATTTTTGTGTCGCGATGTAGAAATATTCTAAAGATCGCATCAAATAACTCATTAGTTAGCCCAATTGGGCCTATAAATAGTCCTGCGGCGCGTTTACAATGCCGAGAAATTTTAAGTGCCCGCATAGCTCAGTCGGTAGAGCGCATCCATGGTAAGGATGAGGTCAACAGTTCGATTCTGTTTGCGGGCTCCATTTTATAAACTGATTCAAGTATGTTGCCCAGTGAGTGGGTGCGTTAATAAATTGAGGGTAAAAGAAAATGTCCAAAGAGAAGTTTGAGCGTAATAAGCCACATGTGAATGTGGGCACGATAGGTCACGTAGATCATGGTAAGACCACGTTAACGGCGGCGTTAACCAAAGTAATGGCCGAAGCCTCAGGTGGCGAGT
>CALAJL010000015.1 GCA_937922735.1 uncultured Gammaproteobacteria bacterium
TCTTCCACCATCATTAGGACGGTATCCTTTAGTGTAGTTTCACTAATAGCCATAGTGCCTGATAGGGAATGCAGAACACCTACTTTAATCTTGTCTGCAGACATACCAAGTTGTGGTATTAACATAAATATTAACGTTACAAATAAACTTGTAAGCGCTGATCTTTTAAGTTTCATTTTCGACTCCTGATATCATTAACTATATTGTCATGCTCAACTGAGAGCGCTCTCTTGCACAATGCTGTGCAGTTGCACTAACTCGTTGCAGCAAACGTGCCAATACACAGATTTATTAATAATATTGATATATTCCAGTTACTTGGAAAAACATTCTAATTATAATTTGTATTTTTATGCTCTAAAATAGAGCATTAAAACGCAATGTAGCGGTGCAGACTTGCACCAATATTGGGCGCTGAATTAGCTATCAGAAATAGAAATATCATAGACTACAATTTTTTTCGTCAACGGCTTTAACACGGTTGTAACAACTTCCTTGTGTTTATCATGCTTGAGATAAGTTGCTAAATCATTCTGATTTGCAAAGGTCATATAAATACCAATATCAAAACTATCATCGACAATCTTTCGATTACTTAAGATAGATTTACCTATCCTAAATTCTTGAAGCTCAGGTATTTCCTCTAATTGTCTCGATACTTCAATGACTTGTTGCATATGCTTTTGATTCCCTGCTTCATTTAACCAAATCAACACAATATGCATTACTGTATCGTCACGAGGTCGAGTCGTCTCGGTAGATACGCAAGCTGACAATACTATTACTAATAAAAATACCCTTATATATACGTGCATCATGAGTCAGTTTTGTTAAGAGTGATAATTGGCAGCCATATGGTCACCATTACACCAGACTGATCTGAATTATTTTCGATAGTGATGTGCCCTTGATGAAATTCTGCTATTACTCGTGCTATGTATAATCCAATACCTAAATGCGTTTCACTTTCCTTATTTTGCTCGCGAACAGAAACCATTGATTCAAACAACCTACCTTGCATCTCTTCTGATAATAATGGGCCTGTATTTGAGATTACAAGTTTCGCTTGCCCCATTTGTTTGGACAGTCTTATTTGAATAACATCTTTTTCTTTACTAAATTCCACAGCATTAGCAATCACCTTATCTATCAACTGCGCTATATTCTCTGGCACACCATTTACTTGCAATACTTGTTTATCTATTTTGGTCTCAAACAAATAGTCCTTATACGCACCTTGATATCCTTCAGAACAACCCCTTACCAGCTCTGATAAATTAAATATTTCTTTTTCACTTGATTGTAATGAATGATCTAATCTGGTTGCTTCGCTCATGTTAGTTAGAATTGTATTTAAGCGTTTAATGCCTCCTTGCGCACGCTCCATATACACTTTGGCATCTTCACTATTTTCTAACATGGCAAGATTATCTAAAGATGAGCGTACTACTGTTACCGGTGTCCTAAATTCATGCGATAAACGTGAAGTCATATTTTCCAGATAACTATTATATTGTCCTAAACGGTTCACAATACTCGAGAAACTCCTTGAAAGATCACCAATTTCATCATTCACACTAGAACCTTTAAAAGCTGCGTGGATACGACCTTGCTCGTCAATAACTTGCTCTGCCTGACTTCTTAATTTTCGGATTCGATATGAGATTCGCGATGCGAATAAAAACAATGCCAAAGTACTTAATAACATGACAGCTAGAATTACTGTAAATAATCTTTCTAGTGCTTTATTTCTAATGGTCCGTATACCATTTGTCGTTTCTTCTGCAATAACAACACCCATGACCTTTTCACCCACCCAAATAGGATGCGCAGCTGACAATACCACTGCTCTTTTATCTGGGGTCAAGTACCAAGATGATTGAACTTCTCCTAAAATTGCACCATCAACTTGTGATCCGGCTAATTCGGTAGCCTCTTCAAGCTCATCCACAAAATCTTGTGGGGGCCGTGTGAGTAATTGATAATAAATTGGATGCAAATATTTTTGTTCTAGGCGTTGCAACCAGGATAATGATGCACGTTTATAAGTTTCTTTATCTTGCACAACCCCTGTAGCTGATCGTATATCACCTATTCTAGCTAATACACGACGATGAGAATCTATCACCCAAATCCTTGAATTAGATCGCGCCAATCCTTTTAGTATTTGCTCGATTTCAGGCGAAGGCACCAAGACTGTACCCAATTGATCAGCATTTTGAGTTTGAGAAGTACCTACTATATTCGCTACTTCTCGACTATGACTATTATCAACATCATAAATAGCAAAGCCTAGCTTGTTGCCAATCATTTCAAGCGGTATACGCAGCTCAACGTTATAGCCTTTTGGCGTTTCCACCCAACTACCTTGAATTTTACTTTCGTGATGAAGAGGATAAACACTTCCTTCTTCAGGCTTTGTTAAATATGCATTAATCCAACCAGGTTTATTATTGGAAACAATATAACGTTGAAATTGACTTTCTTTATTTAAGAATGCAATTTGAATATTGTCATTGCGATGCACATTAAAGTTATTTTCTTTTCTATATACTATATAATCATCAACAACTTCGAACATCACATATAAGTAGTCTTCATATTTAACCACCATATGATTAAAGCTGAGTGATTTTGAGTCATATCTTGTTTTATTTTCAAGCACATAATCATCACCATAGTAATGTGCTTGATACTGAAAGCTGTCCCATTCTTCCAAATCACCATCCAATTGAATTGGCTCGGACACATCAATTGCATATAAGTCTCGCCCTTTTCTCACATCACTCAAAAAACTTGCCTGCGCATTAAATAGTTTGGGACGTTCATGCAATGCAGTTGCAGCTGCACTTACCGTGCCGACCAATGTTTGCTCCTGACCTTTGCGAAGATACTTTTCCATTTCCCATACATATTTGTATCCTAACCAAGGAATAGCAAACAAGAAGCTGGATAGAAATACTAATTTTATACGTAAGCCTAATCTTGGCTTTAAGAAACTCATGAGATTTACTTTGTACCAGTATTCCAGCGATACCCCATACCATAAACAGTATCTATACAATCGAATTCAGCATCAATTTGAATAAATTTTTTACGAATGCGTTTTATATGCGAGGTAATCGTGCTGTCATCAACCACCATTTGAGATTCTTGCATGAGTTGTTGTCGGTTTTTTACATGACCTGTATATTTTGCCAGAGCATGAACCATCCAAAACTCAGTAACCGTTAAGTCCACATATTTCTCTTGCCATTTAGCAACCATACGTTGCGCGTCCATACTAAGTTGTCCTTGTTGTAGTATCGCCTCGCTTGAGGTCGGTTCTTTCATGGCATCTTGCCGCCTGAACAATGCTGCAATTCGTGCTAATAAATGCGGGAAACTGATATCTTTAGTTAAATAATCATCTGCACCAATGCGCAAACCACTTACTGTATCCACGTCACTGTCACGTGCTGTCAAAAATATTATTGGCAGAGTTTCTGACATAGAACGTAAGGAGCGACAAAGTATAAATCCTCCATCTACCTCATCTTCCAAGCCAATATCAATGATCGCCAAATCTGGGAGGCGTTGCTCAAATACTGTCATTGCATCTTTTCGATTTGCAAAGGTCTGAACGCAATAGCCTTGCTTACGCAATACATCGGCATAGTTTTCCCTTAGCGCAAGCTCATCCTCTATCACTGCAACACGACGACTCATAATTCTTACTTCTATATTTGTATTGATTACATAAAACTATACGGATTAATTCTTTCAAAACCAGAGATTGAGCTTAATTGCCTTTTTCTTGCCATATTTAAGCAGCAAATAGTCGGATTTCTCACCGAATGAAACCATAAGTATTTCATTTAATAGCTTGCAGATGAAAACAGATCACTATCTTTTAGTAACTTTATATGAGGACTACCATGAAAACCATACTATGCAATTCCTTATTTGCAATCACTTTAATTATACCCTTATCCATCATGCCACCTGCATTCGCAAATAATCAAACTGACGAGAAAAATACACATCACATAGAACAAAGCTTTGGATTTGGCACTGGCGCAACTGTTGGCGGCCTAGTAGGCGGACCTATAGGTATCGTCACTGGTGCCTTTATAGGTAGCTTAATTGGATTAAACGCTTCTAATGAAAAAGAAGTAATAAATTTGACTAACATAAACAGTGAAGTAACAGAACAATACAACAGCACCATAGAAAAAAATAAATCGTTAGAACAAGCAAATGCTAGGCAGTCATTAGTTTTAATTAATGCTCATCATACTATTGAAAAGTTGTTTTCACAAAATCATGAGCTTAAAAACTATGCCTTAAATTTCGATGTGCAATTTCGCACTAACTCCATTGATATTGAAAAAAAATATCAAGAATATTTAAAAAACTTAGCCAACACATTAATGACCACCTCTAATTTAGAAATCGAAGTATCAGGTTTTGCTGATCGTATAGGCGATGAAGATTTTAATCTACAGTTATCAGATCAACGCGCTAAAAAAGTAAAACAATTCTTTATCGAACAAGGCATAGCAGAAGACCGAATTACTACCTTAGCTTATGGTGAATCACAACCATTACACGCTGATGATAATTTCGAAAATAATTTTTTTGATAGACGCGTATCCATATTCATTATCCCAAGAGTGATAAGTACAAAAAATATAGCTGAAGAAATTGCTAATGCAGAAAAAGAATTATCTGTTGCGAAAAAATACTAAATACAAAAGGATTAATCATGCGAAATAATAATAATCTGCAACAGCATTCAAGGTCAATCGCACTATATAGTGTTTATCAAAACAAATTATTACCCAGCACTCCTCCATATTGCGGCTTTCGGGCCGCCTTTTTTTCACTAATTTCACTATTATTTATTATTACAATCTTTATACCGGCCAGTGCAAATCAAGCATATAACAAAGATACTGTAACAATTAATGATATAGAAAGTGGAAATCTATTAATTGAAACAGAGCAAGTAGGTCAATACCAACTCGCACCAAGAATTGATACTGATGTTGAAATAGACATTACTGGTTTAATCGCAAGAGTAAACGTTACACAACATTTTACAAACCCATCATCTGAATGGATTAATGGCATATATGTGTTTCCCTTACCTGAAAACGCTGCAGTAGATCATATGAATATGAAAATAGGTGAACGTATAATCGAAGGTAAGATAAAGGAAAGGCTGCAAGCTAAGAAGATTTATGAACAAGCAAAATTAGAAGGTAAAAAGGCCAGCCTAATCGAACAGCAACGACCCAATATATTTACAAATTCTGTTGCAAACATTGGCCCAAACGAAAAGGTGTCTGTTTCAATACAATATCAGCAAACCCTTTCATATGACCAAGGCCATTTCTCTATTCGATTTCCAATGGTTGTAGGTATTCGCTATATTCCGGGCACGCAAAAAGTGGGGGGCTTCAATGACTTGGGTTGGGCATTAAACACCAATGAAGTGCCTGATGCTAGCAGCATTACACCCCCAGTAACCGAATCGGGACAAGGTCATGATAATCCAGTTTCTATTCGCATCAGCTTAGAAACTGGTTTTCCACTAGCAAATATAGAAAGTCATTACCACACTATCAATAAACAATTTGACGGAGAAAATAAATATTACATACAGCTAGAAAATAATGTTACCTCTGCAAATCGTGACTTTGTTCTCTCCTGGAGACCACAAACCACATACGAACCTCAAGCAGCTTTATTTACTCAAGATAAAGAAGATGAACGTTATGGATTATTAATGTTGGTACCACCTGAAGTGGACTGGAACAAACAACAAACTATATCTAAAGAAATGATTTATGTAATTGATACTTCTGGCTCAATGTCGGGAGAATCCATGCAACAAGCCAAAAAAGCTTTATTACTAGGACTAAGTCAACTTAAAAGTGAAGATTGGTTCAATATTATTCAGTTTAACTCCGATATAGAAGCTTTTTCCAAACAAGCTCTCCCTGCTAGAGAAAACAATATTGATCTTGCCCAAGCATATGTCCATTCCTTATATGCGAATGGTGGAACTGAAATTACTCCAGCGTTAAACCTCGCATTATCAAATGTCAGTAATAGTGAACGTATACGTCAAGTTGTTTTTTTAACAGACGGTAGTGTAGGTAATGAAAAACAATTATTTACTATAATCAAAAATAAGCTAAATCATAGTCGCTTATTCACTGTAGGCATTGGATCTGCTCCAAATAGCTACTTTATGAGCGAAGCCGCATCTTTAGGTAGAGGTACTTACACTTATATCGGCAAAATCGAAGAAGTTCAGGAAAAAATGACACAGTTGTTTCTAAAATTAAATCATCCTATTTTGCGTGATATCGAGATGATCTGGGAGAACGATATTGCTATCGACTATTGGCCTAATCCAATTCATGATTTATACATTGGTGAACCGCTAATGATCAGTCTTAAGTTGCCTAAAGATCAGAAACAATTAATCATCAAAGGACATACCAATCAAGCAAACTGGTCTATCAAACTACCGATTACAAATGGCGGTGAAGCAACAGGTTTAAATGTTTTATGGGCAAGAAATAAAATTCAAAGCTTAAGTCAGAAAATTAGCTATGGCGCAAATGCTGAAGAAATCAAACAAGCTATAACCTCATTAGGTCTTGAGCACCATATAGTTACCAAGCATACAAGCTTAGTGGCGGTCGATGTAACACCTAGCAAGCCTATCAATTATAATAGCAAAGATAGCGCTATAGCTTCCAAAAAACCGCATGGCTGGAACATGAATATACCAGGCCAACCGTTACACCACATCCCGCAAGCTGCCACTCCTGCTCAAGTAAATATTTTACTGGGCACACTGTTACTGATAGCAGGTTTTATGTTACGAAAGTATGTTATTTCATAAACTTATGCAATTCAAAAAAGTTGGTGTATTAGTAATAATTGTTGTTGGGGGCTGGCAATTAGGGTCAGGCTATTACATTTACGGTAAAGCTCAGCTTGCTCAATATTTGTTACGCATAGCTTGGGCTAAGACTTTGGAGAGTAAAACTATCGTCAAACCATGGAAATGGGCAGACACTTACCCTGTTGCGAATATTTCATTTAAAAACAAAAATAATAATTTTATCGTGCTTGCAGGCGGAACTGGGCGCACCATGGCATTTGGACCAGGCCATATTAGCTCATCACCTCTACCTGGAAATGGAGGCAATAGCGTAATTGTTGGTCATAGAGACACACATTTTGCAGTGTTGGAAGATTTAAAGTTGGGTGACGAAGTGTATGTGCAGACAGCTAATCAACAGACACGTTATACAATTTACAACACCATGATTATCGACCAAAGCCGATCTGATGTAATGCAAGACTTTAACTCAGAATTGCTTACACTAATAACCTGTTACCCTTTTGACACTATTCATCCTGGTGGGTCATTACGTTACGTAGTTCAAGCAATACCATTGTAACGCACTAAGAAGCTTAATCAGGCGGCTTGATGCTCCGCGGAACCACTCAATTCTAGAGTCATTTTAGCCATTTCTGCCACTGTTTCTAGAATGTCTGGATCATCAATCTCAACATCAAACATATTTGCAGTTTCTAAGAATTCTCTTGTAATTGTACCGATTAGATTCATAAAATCTAAGATATCTATTCCAAACTCTTTTTCAGCTTTATCAGCTTCTTTGAGGTAACCCTCATCGGTATGATCGAAACAAATACAATCTGCTAAAACACCAGCAAAAGCTACACATTTAGCAGCAGATAAATTTTCTTCATTTATAAATTCTAAATTATCACCATGACTAGCTGATACCAGCTCGGTAATTTTTTCAGGAATATCCCACTTATTTAATAACCACGCGCCAACTACAGCATGATCAAATCCTAATTTACTTTTTTCAAATTTAATGAGATTTTGATGATCTTGTTGTTTATCACCTATACCCGAATATAGTTCTGGGTGAACTTTATCAATCGCCAACATACCAATGTCTTGTAGCAAACCAGGTAAAAATAATTCCTCTTTTTTTGTATAACCTGTTACACCTGCCAGACATCGACAAGCTACAGCTGTTGCAAGAGAACGTTTCCAAAAATAGGTGTAATCCAAACCATCACTATTATCTTTCATATTTCCAACAAGAGAAAAACTAAGCGCCAGATTTAACGTGCCCTCCCAACCAAACATGACTACTGCTTGCTGTATATTTTCAGTTTTTGTTCTGCGCGCATATAAAGATGAATTGGCTATGCGTAATATTTTAGCGGTCAGAGCAGGATCAAAACTCACTATTTCTGCAAGTGTATCGATATCTGAATTTGCATCTGAACTAAGATGAATGATTTGGTCAGCAACTCCTGGAGGGCTTGGCAAATCATTACATTTCTCCAGCAAGGCAAAGGTTTCATTATCCATTAAATCCTGTATACATAAGTCCATAATATTACTTCTTATAATTCAATATAGTTAATTAACCAACTGCTGCACTAACAGCAGCAGTATCTTCTTCTTTATATAAAGTATATGTATTACGACCATTAGCTTTAGATGCATACATACAATAATCTGCAATATTTAAAAGATGGCCCCAATTATCATAAATAATGCCTTCACCATGTATTGCTACACCAAGAGATGCTGTAACAGTGATTTTTTCACCATCCTCATTGATAAAGTTTTTATTATTAAACATAGCTATGATTCTAGAGGCCAGACTTTCTGCACCTATCGCACCAGTATTCGGTAACGAAATAACAAATTCTTCGCCACCATATCTATATAAAGAATCAGTATCTCGTATACACATCTTAAGTATCTCTACTGCATGGATTAGCGCTTTATCTCCACACGCGTGACCGTATTCATCATTTACATCTTTAAAATTATCTAAATCAACCATAACTAAAGTTAATGGCAAATTTCGAACTGTAGCCAAATGAAATTCTGAATCGAGCGATGATTCTAAATAGCCTCGGTTATACACATTTGTTAATGCATCAATTTTTGCAGTGTCTTCTAGTTTTTTAGCTTTTAATTCTAAATTCTCAGCTTCATTATGTAATTCTTCTGCTGTCCTTAATGTTTCCATACTTCGCAATAACAATAATTCTTTTGCCTGCTCTGCAATGCAATTTAAGAGACGTGGATCCCCCACATCTAACTCAAATATTTCAGCTGTTTCTGATATTTCTTGTGAAATACCTTCTAAATTTGAAAGGAATGCATCTTTATCCATACCTAGAATTTTTTCACATACATTTGCGGCATATTGATAATCTTTCTTATCTTCATCACTACAAATACAATCCGCAATAACGTTTGATACTTCAATACAATTTTCAGCAGGTGATGTATTGCCAATATTTTCATATCTCTCTTCATTATGGCTGATTGATACCAAATTAATTATTCTTTCTGGTAAATTCCATTTTTCTAACAACCATGCGCCAACTGAAGCATGATCAGCCCCTACGATATCTTTTTCAATTTGTTGAACAATTTTATGCTGATGTTGTTCTGTATCAATACCAAGATATATATCTGGTACGGCTTTATCTAAAGCCAACATACCGATATCTTGAAGCAAACCTGGTAAAAATAAATCTTCTTTTCTACTGTCGATACCAACAACTTTTCCTAAATGTTTTGCAGCTACAGCTGCAGACACTGATCGTTTCCAAAAAAAGTTATAGTCAAGTCCTTTTGAGTTTGAAGACTCTATTTTTGATACTAGTGAAAAACTAAGCGCTAAATTTAAAGTTCCATTCCATCCAAACATCATCACTGCTTGTTCTAGACTATCCACAGAAGCAGCTCGTGCATACATAGGAGAATTTGCCATACGCAACACTTTGACTGTCAAAGCAGGATCTAAACTCACCACCTCCGCTAGTACGGAAATATCATTATTCGAATCTGCACTTAAACCAATTATCTGCTCTGCTACACCAGGTGGTGTTGGCAAATCAATACAGCGCTCGAGTCGAGCGACCAGATCTGGATTATTAAGCACTGTGGTGTTCATCCTTATTTCTTGTTACTTTATCCTTAGCTACTCAGTGAAAAAGCATTTGATTCACTTAATTTAAGTTAACGGTCAAAATGCTAAAAGCTTGAGCATAAAACTGACCTCTAAGTAACTCTTTCAGGCTTACCTACCCCGTATCCTTGAGCATAATCAACACCAATATCCTTGAGAATATCGAGGATATTATTATTTTCGACAAATTCAGCAATCGTCTGCATACCCATGGCTTTAGCTACTTCATTTATAGAACGAACAATTGCACGATCTTTGTCGTTTTCAACGATATTTTTAACGAATGCTCCATCTATTTTAAGATAGTCAACAGGAAGATCCTTAAGATAACCAAATGATGATAAGCCACTACCGAAATCATCCAATGCAAACTTGACACCAATTGCCTTTAGTTTCGTAATAATATTTATTGCTTTTTTTATGCTAGAAATTGCTGCAGTTTCGGTGATCTCAAAACAAACAGACTCAGGTTTTAATTGTGTAGCCTCTAACTCTGACTCAATAAATTCTAAAATATATGGATCACTAACAGTATTACCCGATAAATTAATAGATATCACTACATCACTCTCGGCATATTCTTGTCTATGAAATCGAAATGCTTTACTAATAACAAAGCGATCTACATCAGTGATCATGCCGTATCGTTCAGCTACTCTAATAAACTCATTGGGCGAAATAATATTGCCTTTTGCATCAAGTATCCTAGAAAGAACTTCATAGTGAGGAATCTCATCATCCAAATTTGAGATTGATACAATGGGTTGTCTCATTAAGAATAAGCGATCATTATTCAAAGCGTCGTTAATTTCACTTACATAGGTAAATTCAGAAGAGCGCTCTATAATTGCAGTATCATTGGTATGTGCAATATGCATTTGATTGCGCCCCAATTCTTTTGCCCTATAACAAGCCATATCTGCTTGACTCATTATCATCGCTTCATTTGTAGAATTTTCATTAATTATTGCAACACCAATACTTACACCTACTTTAAACTTTTGCTTATCCCATTCGAAAACGTATTGGTTAATTTCACGAATGATATTTTCGCATACTGATACAGCATTAGTTAACGGACAGCCTTCTAGTATTATTCCAAATTCATCACCCCCTAGTCGCGCTACTATATCTGAAGCACGAATCTTACTTTCCAATATTTGGCATAATCTTATCAAAAGATTATCTCCAGCAGCATGACCTGCAGCATCATTAACGACCTTAAAATGATCTAAATCTAAATAACATAATATTGAATCTTCATTTTTATCCTTGACAGCATTAAGGACGCGCTTGAGTTGTTTTTCAAACTCATTACGGTTAACTAAACCAGTTAATGAATCATGTTTCGCATCATATGCGATTCTTTCTAGCAAAGATTTTTCTTCTGTAATACTTCTAATTACACCACGATAACCTTCGAATTCATTTTTCTCATTAAATATAGATTTCGCATTTACTCTGAATATATCTATTTCTTTATTTTCGTATTTCACATTGAATGTGAAATTTTTTATATTTTTCCTTTTTAGTAATATTTTCTTATATGCATCAAAATCAAAATCACATTTTTTACTATTTGAAAAAAGTGATTCAAAACTTTTCCCCAAAGGATATATAGAACAATCGCCAATAAGATTGAAAATTGCACCTGAAATATATGAATAATTTAAATCTTTATCTAACTCCCAAAATATATTTGCAGCGGTCTCTGCAAAGTCCTTAAATCTCTTCTCACTTTGAATAAGTTTTTCTTTGGCATCTCTATGTTGAGTGATATTAGTACTAACACCAAGCTCGTATATTTCATTATTCGATTTATCAAATAATGGTTGCTTCGTAGTTTGTAACCATAATTTTTTACCATCTTTATCAGTAATCGTCTCTTCAAGAATTATTCTTTCTTGTTTACTTTGCTTCACTAAAGTATCTATCTCAATACAACTTTCCATTTTCCATATATGACGAGGAATGTCATTATTACCTTTACCGATTAACTCTTTTGTTGTAAAGCCATACATTTTTGCGATTGCTTCATTTACCAAAACAAACTTTCCCTCAGTATCACGCACAGATATTAAATTGGGAACTTTGTCGATAACTTCTTGCAGGAGTTTTTTGTCTTTTATGAGCTGATCAATCTGTACTTTCTGTAAAGGTTTTTCTAAAAATTCTTCATCATTGGGAATAGATATTTTTTTACTTGTTGATTGCATAATTACTATTATTTATTGTTATTTAATGCTACCCACAGTGCAAAGCTGGTTTGACATAATTATGTAATTACCACAATGAGGACAAGTACTCTCCAAGTTCATTTTTATCGTTGTTACTTTGTTTCTTCATTCGCTAAAGTTTGAATTGTATTGATTAGCTCATGCAATCAACTTGTTCGATGAGTGTTTTAACTGATTTTAAATAAATGCAAGCTAATCATTTCAAACACTATAGACACTAGTTAATATATCGGCCTCATCAATAACTACTTTAAGTTTCTATAACTTATTGTAATGACTGATATATTTATAATGAATCAACTGTTTGCAATCCAGGAGGGTGTATATACTCTTTTATGTGAGAACCGGACTTAGCCTCGTGCGCAGATAATGAACAAGCAGCATTACAGTAAACCCCAAAGCCTGGACTTAACTGTAGAAATCCTTGTGTGTAATATATTGGCTGAAAAGTTATCCTTGCCTTACACCATGTACATTTATGATACATATCGATACGTCCGTATATAGGAAACCGTATCGACTAGTTTTCAAAATACTTTAACTAACGTATCCTAAGTGCCTATTAATAATGGATAAAATTAATTTATTCAAGCTGCTTTTGAATTTGAGTGGAGTGCTAAAATTAACTCTGCTTCAGATTCGGTAAGTGAACATAGAGAAATGATATCTTCTCTAGCATACCCACGTCGCGCAAGTTGAACAGCCTGAGTATACGGTGCATTGCTAAATAATTTTCCATCACTACTCGATACTTCTTCAGTAACAGAATTTTTCTCAACATTGCTCAGTGCTTTATTTATCTCATTTTGCCCTAGCTTCAACATCCCAAGCTCTTCATCAATCAGGCGATTAAAACCCGTAATATCATCTATTTCAGTAAATTGAGTTTTTTCTAACTTTATTATCTTTCTACTTACTATAAAAATTGATACTAGTGTAACTAGCATGGAAAATAGTAAAACAGATTGTTCATAACTAGCGATCAAAGCTAGTCCTAATTCGCTGAAAAGATTCATAATAGAATCATAATTAAAACTATATATTTCCATAATTTCCTCTGATTAGATCATACGTATTCATCAATTATCGTATCTCCAGGATCTCTTTTCTCATCACTAGATTTAGGTTTATCATCTTGTTTTTTTTTGTGCTGACTATTCTGATCAGGAGGATCCTTTTTAATAGGCTGTGCTGGCCAGCTCCTGGTCAAAGAACCAATTTTATTACTATCAACCATTTCAAAACTCTTAGATCATTTAATTATTCCTAATAGTCCTTTATGTGAATTAAATTAGTCCTTTATACTGTTAATTTTTATTTTCTAGCCATTCGCTCAATCTTGCCCGTAACATTACCAAGGCTTTACCATGAATTTGACATACACGTGACTCACTCACTTCTAAAAGTGCACCTATTTCACGTAAGTTCATTTCTTCTTCATAATAAAGTGACATCACTAATCTTTCACGCTCTGGCAGTTGATTGATCGTAGAAGTTAATTCTGAATGAAATTTTTCGTCTATATATTCTTTATCAGGGTCTGAGTCAGAGCTCATTTCCATTTTATAGTCCGTCGAATCTTCACTTTCATCAATACTGTAAATTTGTGCCACTGAAGAATCACGTAAAATTTTATTATATTCGTTTAACTCAACACCCATCTCTTGAGCTATCTCAGTATCTGTTGCACTTGCTAAAGTACGATTTTCTACTTTCCGAATAGCTTCCATCATGTCTCTAGACTTACGATGGACAGATCTAGGCGTCCAATCACCACGCCTAATTTCATCTAACATCGCACCTCGAATTCGTATGCCTGCATAGGTTTCAAAACTAGCACCTTGAGTTGGATTGAAATTCCTAGCTGCTTCTAATAAACCGACCATGCCTGATTGAATCAAGTCGTCTACTAAGACCGTATCAGGCAACCTTCCTTTTAAATGATATGCAATTCTTTTTACTAAAGAAGCATGTTGAGTAACAACACCCTCAATATCTAAATTTTGAACTGCTGTATAACTAGCTGTTGCTGCATCATTCATAATATTCTTTTATTTTATAATTGGTTTGACAACTGACGTTCTAGGAATAATTCTACTGATCCACTAGCATTACTCGATATTGGCAGATTATTGATATGCCGTGCTAGTCGAACGAAACCTAAAGAGGAACGACTGGCTGGATATGCATCTATAACTGATTGCTGCTTCTTAATTGCCTTTTTTACATACTTATCATTTGGTATGTACCCACAATATTCTAACGATGCCTCTAAAAAGTGATTTGAGACTTTTTCTAGTTGTGAAAATAATCTTTCCCCATGCGCACTGGATTCAACCATATTTGTAACGATTTGAAACTTTTGTTTTACGCCCTTCTTACTTAATATTTTTATCAAAGCATATGCATCAGCTAATGATGCTGGCTCATCACAGACGACGATTAATATATTGTTGGCTAGCTGGGTAAATAAAGAGACATTTTCACCAATACCTGGAGCAGTATCGATAATGAAATAATCCAAGGATGGATTAAACTCACTGATTGAATCAATAATGCCCATATGTTCGTGGGCACTTAAGTTTGCCATTTCTTTAACACCTGAAGCTGCAGGTATAATCTGCACTCCATGCGGGCCATCAAGCACAATATCTTGAATACCACACTCATTTCTCAAAACATGATGTAAATTCTTTCTCGCACGTATTCCCAGCATGACGTCAATATTAGATAAGCCAAAGTCTGCATCTAATAGCATTACTTTTCTCTGTAGATCAGCAAGAGCAATTGCTAAATTAATTGCAATATTAGTTTTACCAACACCCCCCTTACCACCTGTAATAGCTAATACATTAATTTCTTCAATTGCATTCATATTTCTAAGTGATGAAGCTTGGTCTATAGGTGTAACACTACAATTTTTCTGCTCAAACATTTTTTACTAACTCACTATATAATTCCGTTGAATGTAGAGACTCCATACTTCCAAATCTCTCCCCATAATCTAATGCTTTTGTTATTATTTCCTCTTGATTTGGCCGATATATATCCTCGGGTACACTTTGACCTATAGTCTCATAAGCCAATGGTAACTTTTGTTCAATCAGTGCAGTCAATATTCCGCCAATTTGAGAAGCTTCATCTGTTTTACTCATCACAACACCATTTAAACCATCACACATAAAATTATTGATAGTTTCTTTCTGAACACAAAGTTGTGAGTTTGCAGGGATCACTAAATAGGTAATTAAATCCTTAGATAATTTACTTAGCGCTTGCATTACTTCTTGAACTCGAGGATCACGTTGACTCAAACCTGCAGTATCAATGAGAACAAGTTTTTTATTTTTAACAACGTGAAGTGCTTTATGTAGCTCTGATTCATTATTAGCTGTAAGCACAGGAACATTGAGGATACTTCCATAAATACTAATTTGATCATGTGCGCCTATTCGATAATGATCTGTACTGATTATTGCAATATCTTCATTACCATGATGCATGGCATATTGAGCTGCAATTTTTGCAACCGTAGTAGTTTTCCCCACTCCGGTAGGACCCACCAATGCAACTACTCCACCATCTTCTATTACATTTGCTTGAGTAATTGATAGCTTATCTTTAATATTACTTTCTATTAGATTCCATGCTTCATCAAAATTATTTATATTTTTAACGATATCTAATAAATTTTTACTTAAATTAAACCCAAAACCACTTATAGATAACTTTTGCAATAATTTTCTAGTAGAAGTGTTTTGTGAAATAATTTTTCTCCAACTGATTAATTCTGTTTGCGACTCAATAATTGCGCGTAATTGGCTAATTTCTTGCTGAATAGCTGATGTATCAAACTCGTGAACTATAGGTTCTTGATATGTCTGATGCTTTGTATCTGATTTCTCATTTACTATCACATCTTTTTCATAAGTTGTAGAGCTTGATACAACATCACTATTTGCAACAGCTTCATAGTCTGTTGCAGCTACCACTTCAACTCCAGTTGAATTCTGATTTGAGGAAATAATTACTGCATCATCACCTAGTTCTTCACGAATTTTTTGAAGAGCTGTATGCATATTTCTCTCATTAAACCTTTTCATGTCCATATTTTTATACCTTTCATATCTAACTAACTAAAAGCTATATAGTTAGTTAAGCAGCTGTAGTTGAAAGTTGTTGGATAGCATCATTCTGTTCACCTACGCTTGCTGTAATATTTATCCTTTTTGATTCTGGTATTTCATCAAATGATAAAATATGCAGATTATTAACACTGGTTTTAAATAACTTTGATAACATCATTCGTAAACCACTTGTAACTAATAGTACTGGAGGCAAACCTACTGCCTCCTGTTGTTGAGCTAAATCACGAACTGAATCTTGCATCTTCTCTGCTAAGGTCGGCTCTAAAGCAAAATAATTATCAGGTCCCTCATGTATAGTCTTTTGCAATAACTGTTCCAACTTTGGGGAAAGCGTAAATACGGATAAATCTTTACGCATCCCATTGATTTCTTGGACAATTGCTCTTCTTAAAGCTATACGCACGATTGAGGTTAAAGCGTCAGCATTTTGGCTAGTGTTTGCCGCGTCCGCCAATGTTTCAACGATTGTTCTAATGTCTTTTATTGGCACACCTTCTTGCAATAAGTTTTGCATTACTTTCACAACCGTACTCATTGGCAATGTTTTGGGCACTAAGTCTTCAACAAGTTGAGGTGATTTCTCTGCTAAAGAATCAAGCAATTGCTTGGTTTCTTCATAGCCTAAGAAGTAATGGGCACTCTCACGTAATATCTTACTAAGGTGTGTGGCGACTACAGTACTTGGGTCGACGACGGTATAACCTAAGGTCTGTGCTTGATCACGTTGCCCAGGCTCAATCCAAATAGCTTCCATTTCAAATGCAGGATCTTTTGTCGCAATACCATCTATCTTTCCACTTACATTACCTGGATTAATTGCCAGCTCACGATCGGTAAATACCTCACCCTCACCTTCCGTAACACCTTGTATGACAATGCGGTAATTATTTGCCGGCAAGTCTAGGTTGTCTCGGATATGTACGGGTTGTAATAAGAAACCAAGATCTTGAGAAACTTTTTTACGGACACCTTTAATTCGACCGATTAACTCACCTTGCTGTTCTTTATCAACTAGGGAAATGAGTCGATAGCCTACTTCTAAACGAATGACATCTACAGTTTGCATGTCTCTCCAGCTAAGCTCCACTTCTTCAGGTGAAGTACTAGACTCATTTACCTCGTCTACATCTTCCGCTGCATTCTCTTTTGCTTGCGCAATTGTCGAAGTCATCTTTGCAAAGAAAAGGCATATTCCAGCAATCATTAAGAAAACAACATTTGGCATACCAGGAATGAGACCCATTCCACCAATGATGGAAGCTGTGATGTACCAAACTCGTTTGTCTCTAAAAATTTGATTTACAACGGTAGCGCCCATATTCTGGGAAGCAGAAACTCGAGTTACAATGATTGCTGTAGCAGTAGATAATAATAAAGATGGAATTTGTGCTACTAGACCATCACCAATCGATAACAACAAATAGTTCTGGGTCGCTACTTCAAAACTAAGGTTGTGTTGAGCCATACCGATAGTTAAACCTCCGATAATATTAATAAATATTATTAATATTCCAGCAATAGCATCGCCTCGCACAAATTTACTTGCACCATCCATGGAGCCATAAAAATCTGCTTCGTTTGATATGTCTTCCCTTCTTTGTAACGCATCTTCTTGTGAAATTAATCCAGAATTCAAATCAGCATCAATTGCCATTTGTTTACCTGGCATTGCATCTAAAGTGAATCGCGCACTCACTTCAGATACGCGTCCCGCACCTTTTGTCACTACAACAAAATTAATAATTACAAGAATAGCAAATATTACAAAACCGACTGCGTAATTACCTCCTACAACAAAATTTCCAAATGATTCAATAACATTACCAGCGGCCCCTGTACCTGTGTGGCCGTTTATGAGGACCACACGAGTTGATGCAACATTAAGTGCCAAACGCAGCATGGTCGCCACCAATAATACTGTTGGAAAAACAGCAAAATCCAATGGTCTAAGGGTATAAATGCTCACTAAGATAATAATCAGAGCTAGAGCAATATTGAAAGTAAAGACCAAATCCAATGCAAATGGTGGCAATGGCACTATCATCATACTGAACATCATAATCAGTAATAATGGCGTGCCTAATCCATTTTTAGAGAATTCTTTGAATGTTCCTAAAGCGCTATCCACGTTAATATCCTTTTACTTAATCAACTCTATATTCATTTGGTATTTCTAATTCATCCGGTGGATCCGGATATTTTCCTGGCATTGCATTTTTTAATTGGAATACATAGGCTAAAACCTTAGCTACTGAAACATATAGCCCATAAGGTATTTCCTTGTTTAGTTCAGTACTGTAATAAACTGCTCTAGCCAATGCAGGCGCACAAAAAACATTCACTTCATGCTTCAGTGCAATTTCTTTTATTTTTTCTGCTACGAAATCAACACCTTTCGCAACTACTAGCGGTGCTTTAGATTTATCAGCATCATATTTAAGGGCAACCGCAAAGTGTGTTGGGTTAGTAATAACAACATCTGCATCAGGCACACCTTCCATCATTCTTTTCTGCGCCAACTCTCTTTGCAAATTACGCATGCGACCTTTATTTTCTGGATTACCTTCTGTTTCTTTAAGCTCGTCTTTAACTTCTTGCAAAGTCATGCGTAATTGCTTGTTGTGATTCCAAAATTGATATGGTGCATCTATCAAT
>CALAJL010000016.1 GCA_937922735.1 uncultured Gammaproteobacteria bacterium
AGCATTAGATGCCTGAAAATTTATAGTAATCACTTTTGAATTCATTATCGTCAAATAAACCCGACCATAAATCTCTAAATTAAGATCAGGGCGATTATAAACATTAAGCAGACTTCGAAAGTTAACTGCTCTAAAACTTTCCCCATCAATTATTTCATCATAGATAATACTTGTATTTAACACCTGCTTATTTTTCCCCATGGTATACACATCTTCATTCAACCACCGGTCTTTAGTCATTACTAAGTCTTCATCAGAGCTAAATTCTGAGCTTTTAAGTTCACTAATATGAACAGCTATTGAAACTCCACTTTCATTTTCGGTGGCTTTTTTACCAAATAACCAAGACCTTGAAATTCCATCCTTATCAAGCTCTACCGCTTGCCAAGATTCAGGTATATCTATAGAAAAATCTGCATATTGATATTCTTGTGCTACCGATAAATTACAAAATGTAATACAAGCAACAAAAATAACTAGAGTAATACATATACGCTTCATAGTATAAATTTAGGCAACACCTTAAATTTCATATTTTTACAAACATCAATTCCTATGATCGACTTAACATATTTTTGCTTGCGGCCATAAGCGGACATATAGTTATTTGCTAAAAATTATATAAATTAAAAAGAAGTCTGCCTAATATTAAAGTGCCCATTCTTATTTCAAATATTTATACATTAGAAATCCAGTTACAGCCCAAAAAATGAATATTCTTCCATTCCCAAATAAAAAGTGAACTATAGGGTTATTTTGATAAATCATTGCAAAAAATAACGGCACAATTATCCAACATACACCTAAAAACCCAGCTTTAATTTGAGCAGACGAAAGTTTTTTATTTAAATTCGACATATAAGTATTAACATTCACCAGAGATACTCATCGTTATACGATTATCAGAAATGTCCGCTTTGGGTCGTTAGCAGACATTAGCATAAATCTTAATTAGCACTCATCATCCATGATGAGCCTCATATTCGCCCTTCCGTGGGCTCACACTTTGGGTCGTTAGCAGACATTTCTTTTTAAATGGCCAGACCTTTCTCAAGAATACTTTCATAGTAATCTCGCTGTTGATCACCACTGTCACCACCTCTAAAAATTAAAGCGCCAGAACTATATGTTGAGCCAAATGTATTGGCTGCAGTCATCGCTTGTGCCAAGCCGGATATAAATTCTTCATCAGATAATGCTGAAAGCGGGTGTATGAAAGCACTCCACACCACCCCATTTGCAACGCCATAGCGCGCATCCAATGAAGAATCAAAATTGGCCTGCATTAAACGTAGCAGCTCGCCTTCTTCCATATCTTCAACTTTAATTATTGGCACTATCACTCGCATGCGATCGGCTCTTTCATCTGTGATGACTTGGGCCTTTATGGTGTCATGCGAAATCACCCAAGAACCTAACTGACCTTGCAGCTCTGGATCCACACGCTGCAATAATTCATGCATTCGCTCATTATTCATGGGCAGCCCACTAACCTCTGCTTCATTCGTTAAATGATCTTCAGAAACCAATGTTTGTGCATCATCCCCTCCACAGGAAACAGAAAACATCAAAAACCCAAATAGCAAAATAGCACCCTTCCTGTTTTTCATAATGTACTCCTTATCTCTCTCAGCCAATATATTCGGATAACCTTTGAATGCCAATTTTTAAATTTTCTATATTGGTCGTGTACGCAAATCTAACATGTTGTTTAGCACCTGTTACACCAAAATCAATACCTGGTGTAAAGGCAACATGTTTTTCTTGCAAAACTATTCGCGCAAATTCAAAGCCATCCTCACAAAGATCCGAACAGTCTGCATAGATATAAAAAGCGCCCTGTGGCTCAACACGCATTTTAAAACCAATGTTCGCCAATGCTTGAAATAAATAATCACGACGAGCTTTAAATTCATCGCGCCGTTGTATTAGTATTTTATGAGTTTCATTATTAAACGCAGCCAGCGCAGCATATTGTCCGGGTGTAGGTGCAGCTAAAAAAGTATGCTGTGCAAGTTTATTTAACTCATTCAAATAAGGTTTAGGCGAAACAATCCAACCTACTCGCCACCCTGTCATTCCATAAAATTTAGAAAAACTATTTATTACAAAGGTATTATCATTTAACCCCACTGCTGTTTGGGGCGCATCTTCATATACCAAACCATGGTAAATCTCATCCATTAACAAAAACACACCTTTTGATTTGCAAAAGTCCGCAATTTGTTGCAACTGCACATCCTTAAGAATGGTACCCGTAGGATTTGAAGGACTGGCTAGCAACACCGCTTTAATTGCGTCATTCCAATGCTGTTTAAGTTTCTCGACAGTAAGTTGCCAACTGGAATCTTCATTTACTGGAATATGCAATACACTACCTCCCAGTAATCGCACTAAATTATGTGTGCTCGGATAAGCCGGGTCAGGAATAGCAACAACATCCCCTTCTGAAACCATTAGCGTTAACACTAGTTGAAGTGCAGTAGCGGAGCCTGGGGTTATTACGATTTGCTCAGGATCAACCGTTACAGAATATTCCGTTAAATAAAAATTTGCTATCGCTTCACGAAGTGCGGGCAATCCTAAGGTAGGGGTATAGTGCGTAAACCCAGATTGTAGTGACTCAATACCGGCATCAATAATGGGTTGCGGAGTGGAAAAATCGGGCTCACCCATTTCCATATGTATGACCCGATGCCCCTGTGCCTCAAGCTGCTTAGCCTCTGCCATTAAGCTCATTACGTGAAATGCGTTGACATCCTGCAAACGCTTCGAAACTTTTATTTTTGTCATTCCAGAATCGTAGCAAAGATATCAGCATAAGTTATGTGGCCTATGACCACCAAAGCTAGATAAATAGGCTATGGAATCTAGGATTCTTAGAACAACGCTGGATAAACGGTAGCTATACTTGCCAATTTTTCAGTTCTAACCCTTTCTACCATCTCTATCGTTTATATAGGTGAAGGAATAGAAATATATGCAAACTATTGCACTAGCAGATACGCATCGTTACTCTCCAGCCATGGAGCAAATGGATATCAATGCGTATGAAGATATAAACGATGAAGACCTCATGCTTCGATACCAGCAAGGCGAACAAGCTGCTTTTGAGGCACTGTACCGAAGACACAAAGATGCACTGTATCGTTACTTTCTAAAAAATTGCAGCGACCACCAACAATCTGAAGAATTATATCAAGAGGTGTGGATTAAATTGATCAATAGTACGGCACGTTATACACCCAAGGCAAAATTTAAGACCTATTTATTTACTATTGCGCATAACACATTAGTCGATTTTTATCGTAAAGCAAAACCTTCACAAGTAATTGCGTTTGAGGATGCAGAGTCGACAGAAGAAATTGAAAATAACCCTGGAACTTTAGCATTACCTGAAGATGAATTTACTTTTAAGCAAAAAGCTAAAGTATTGATGCAAACCTTAAATGCATTACCTGCAGATCAAAAAGAAGCTGCAATATTGCATTTTGAAAAAGAAATGAATGTGCAAGAAATTGCTGAAGTTACTAACGTTAAAACTGAAACTGCCAAAAGCCGTTTGCGTTATGCAAAAAATAAACTTAAAGCCGCTATATTGAATTAGAAATGACTACTGAAAGAAACAATATGCAAAACTCGGACGATCAAGTTCTTGCACAACTTTACAAAGAAGGTGCTAAAGATCAACCACCTGCTAACCTTGATGACAAAATAATTAACTATGCTGCCAATGCTAACAAGCCTAACTCGAATAGTAGCCAAGCTAATAATAAGACAGAGAGTCAGATAGGTAGTCATTTTGGTGGCGGATGGAAAGTTCCACTATCGATGGCTGCTAGCGTGGTAGTAGTGTTTGCACTACTGGTTCAATTAGAACAAAGTCCGCAGCAATTGGAGTTACCCCCCATTCCAAAAATTTCAGCCCCAACCGAATCTAAAGAAGAGTTATTCAAGAACAAAGCTTCAACAACTGATATACAAGCACAAGACACGCTAGAAGATGATTCATCTTTCATGAGACAGGATGCGAGTGACTTGGGTACCGCATCTGATCGCACTATCGATATTAAAGAGAAGCAGTCATCTAATATTCTTACAACTCCGAGCACGACTAGCACTGTTCAACAACAAAATCCGCCGTTACATGATCGTTTAATGCTTGAAGAAAGTGCAAACAATTCTAACCGTAACGATGAATTTCGCACTGAAGGCGAAAGCGACCAAGGAATTTCTGCTTTATCCAACACGGATACCTTAGAACCTGAATCGATAAAAACACCTGCTGCAACCGCAAGCAAACCTCATGCTGCGAAAAAGCAGATACAAAAACAGGATAATAATCCCGTTACCGATAGCTCGGAAGTATCTCCCAACGAAGCTATGCAACAAAGATCCACCATCAATGAATCTGCAACACAAATCGATGGTAACGCCGGTGCAATCTCGGGAAAAGCTGCAGAAATTTCTCCAGTAATATCCTCAGATACATCTCCTGAAAGCGAACAAGAATTTGCTCCAATACCTATTGATAATTGGCTTTTAATGATTGAACAATTAGTCGCACGAAAAGATTATGCTGAAGCGGCACGCCAATTAAAGAAATTTAAATACGCACACCCTGATATCAATGTAGAAGACTTAGATGCAAAAATCCCATAAACATTTGTAACTATTGTTCATAAAGCTTGTCTCAAATATCAACAAATTAGAGCTATACTATTTCATATGAACACTTCCATATTGAACGCATTGAAATCCATTGCACTAAACGGATCAATAATCATTTTCGTCAGTGCTTGTGCAAGTTCTCAACCCATTCTATATCCCAACGAACATGCAAAAGAAGTTGGTGACAAACAGGTTCGCAAAGATATCAATGAATGTATAAAACTCGCCAAAGACAGCGGTGCAAAAGCAAACGGCACGGGTCAAGTAGCAAAAGAAACTGCTGGTAGCGCAACTGAGGGGGCTGCTACTGGAGCTGCAACAGGCGCCGTTACAGGTAATGCAGGCACCGCAGCGGCAGTTGGTGCTATAAGCCGTGGCATGAATCGTTTCTTTTCCGGCATGCGCAAATCAAACCAACCAAGTGCAGCGTATAAAGAGATTGTAGAGCGATGCCTTATCGAGAAGGATTACGAGCCTGTCGGCTGGAAATAATTCATAGAAACATTTGACATAAAAAAGCCGAAGAAAACTTCGGCTTTTTTGAATTAAATAAAAATTTTATTTAATTAACTTCTTTCTACCCGCCAAACCTAATAGACCAATTCCTAACAAAGCCATTGATGTTGGCTCTGGCACAGAAGCTACTGTTTGACCATAATGTATATCCAAAGTCTCAACCCTTTTGCCACCACTATAAAGATAGTGCCAAATTCCAACTTCATCAGTATATCCTGCACCATTATATGCAAGTGGAGCAAAAGAATTCGCATCAAGACCTAGCATCGTAGTATCAAAGTCTAGTGAAAAACTATTTGCAGTTATATCCATTAAACCCGTGAATGAAGCAATAGACTTTTTACCAAAATATTCATTAACTGAAACCGTGTTTGAAGCTAAGTTTAAACTATAAAATAAGAACTGTTCTGTCTTAACACCGTTGTGTACCGTCTTCCAAGGTGAACCACCATCAGAAATTAAAAAGTCGATTCGATCGATCACACCAGCCGAATTATTCCATGATGATGAAAGCGACAATACTTCAGTATTTGAATTCCAGCTTGTGGAATAGTCTTGCATCACCGGCTTGGGGCTATTATTTGTATATGTGTAAACAGTTGCATGTGCAGGCACAGCAATAAGCACTGTCGCTACAACTAACATTGTCGCTATAAATTTAGACTTCATTGAAACCTTCTCCATTGTTTTTCTCACTCCCTATTGATTGCCTAGTAGAGAGTACTAGACATAATTTACTATCTACACGACTATAAACCTCAACCCTGGCAACAATCCCGTGCATACATCACATGAATTTGAAATCTTAGGCATTTATAGGTGAAACTATGTAAATTCAGCATTAATTACCTTCTTAAATGGACATTTTCTAGCCGCCCATCTGAACAGATAAAACTGACCAATGACCTAGTCGAATATTTCTTGAAAAGCTAAAGTTATAGATTACAGAGATGAAATAACTATGACACAAGAATCCACCGCCTCTAAGCTCTCTCAAATCAACACCCATCAGGCTGATACCATAAATACGGTTATCGATGGTGTCGCCAGCGTATTGCTCGGTAAAGACAAGCAAATTCGCCTGGCACTTGCTTGTTTATTTGCAAATGGGCATTTGCTTATAGAAGACTTACCCGGCATGGGGAAAACCTTGCTATCTCATACTCTCGCCCAAGTACTAGGTCTTGATTTTAATCGCATACAATTTACTAGCGATTTACTCCCAAGCGATGTTGTGGGGGTTTCGATATTTGATAAAAATACTTCTACATTCCGTTTCATGCCTGGCCCTGTTTTCTCGCAAGTTCTTCTTGCAGATGAAATTAACCGTGCAACTCCAAAAAGCCAAAGCGCACTGTTAGAAGTAATGGAAGAACAGACAGTAACCGTAGATGGTGAAACACACCACCTTCCAAAACCATTCTTTGTGATTGCCACACAAAATCCTGCCACACAAACAGGCACCTATCCTCTACCAGAATCTCAGATGGATCGATTTTTAATGCGCATTGAACTTGGCTATCCGGACAAAGAAACGGAACGCAGATTATTAGTCGAGGGCGATCAACGCAAAAAGTTAGAAACACTTCAAGCAGTAATAAGCACTGAAAAATTAATTTCCATTCAAGATACTGTTGAAAAAGTAAAAGTAACGGATACATTATTAGATTACCTACAGCGTTTAGTTGAATACACGCGCAATGAGAATGAATTTGCCTTTGGCTTGTCGCCTAGAGGCTCGCTTTCTTTATTACGCGCAGCCAAAGCATGGGCACTTATTCATAACCGCAACCATGTAATCCCTGAAGACATACAACAAGTCCTGCCGAGTGTTGTTGAACATCGTCTCAGAGGTAGCTCTGATTTTACTGGGCATGGTGGCATTTCATTGGCACAAAAATTACTTACCGGCGTAGATGTTCTGGCTTAGATGTTCTGGCATAGATTTTCTTGAATAGATGTCCTCGATAAGCAGTAGCGCTAGAAAAACACCCTTTGGGGCAATGCGTCCTTTCAGCAAGCGATTCAAACATTGGTTAAATCGACGCATCCCTCCTCAACGCAGCATTACTCTTAATCAAAAGTCGATCTTTATCTTCCCGACACGAACGGGCTTTACGTTTTCTATTTTACTGCTCGCATTACTTCTCGCAGCCATCAACTATGAAAACTCGCTAATATTTGGGTTGACATTTTGGCTAGCTAGCGTTTTCTTTGTCACTATTTTTCATACTTTTAAAAACCTTTCTGGTATTAAGTTTGAACTACAAAAAACAGGCAAAGGTTTTGTTGGTGAAGATATAGAATTTTCAGTAAAAGTTAGCCGACCAGAAAACTCAAGACGAGAAGGCATACAATTAGGTTGGCCCAATGAAGTGAAGCAATGGGCTGAACTACGCGAAAACCATGAGACGACAGTACAATTATTCGTAAAGGCCAAGCAACGTGGCTGGCTTAATCCAAAACGATTATTAATTGAAACCTATTATCCGTTGGGTTTACTTCGTGCTTGGACATGGATTGACTTAAACACCAAAGCCATTATTTATCCTAAACCAGTATTTCATGACTACACTTTCACTCATCTTGGTGAGGATGAAAATGGAGAACTTACTCAGCGTATGGGTAGTGATGATTTTCATGATATGCGTAGCTACCACCCAGGTGATTCTCCACGGCATATCCTATGGCGTTCTTATGCACGACAAGACGAGCTATTAGTAAAGCAATTTGCCGCATACACCGACTCAAACTTGATATTGGACTGGCATCAAACAGAGGGAGAAACTGAATTACGCCTAAGCCGCTTAACAGGCATGGCACTTAAAGCACATAGAGATGAAAAAGAATTTGGACTAAAGCTACCGAGTATTGAAATAAAACCAAACATTGGAAAGTCTCATTTAGATAGTGTACTTAAAGAGTTAGCACTTTACGGCTTAGCACATGAAACCTAATTCTAAGCAACTAACGAAATGGCAACATGGTGTTGCTTCTCAAATCCCACGTAATAGCCTACTCATGCTAATGGCTGCGTTTACGATCGTAATCATCCCTCATATCGCACAAGTTTCTCCTTGGATTATTGGCGCCGGACTTTTCTGCCTTTGGTGGAGATGGAGAATTTTTATTGGTCGCAGTAATTTTTTGTCAATCTGGAAAAAAGCACTATTAGTGATTGTTTGTGGTACTGCAGTGGTGCTTTCGGAAGGCGTGACACAAAACCTTGAAACATGGGCCGCATTACTAATCATGGCCTTTTCTCTAAAGCTTTTAGAAACCAAAACCCAACGAGATGCATATATTGTCATTTTTATTGCATATTTTGTCATCGCAATAGAATTTATTTTTAACCATAGCATCAGCATTGTTGCGTATGAACTTTGCGCACTGATACTAGTGACCGCTGCTACCATTGGCATGAATCAATTTCACACTCGAGTTGAAATATTTAAATCAATAAAAGTAGCTAGCAAAATATTAGCCCAAGCTATTCCATTGATGATTGTTTTATTTGTGATATTCCCACGAATTGGCCCTATATGGGCAATCTCTAGCCCTAATCAACAGGCTCGCAGCGGCTTAAGTTCTGAAATGACACCCGGTGATATTGCAAAGCTTTCGCTATCTGATGAAATTGCATTTCGCGCTATCTTCAATGATGCGCCCCCAGCTACTAGCGATTTGTATTGGCGTGGCAGGGTGTATACAAATTTCAAAAATGGCACATGGTCTGAAACAGATATCCCAGCCAAGTTTAGCAATATTAATAAAATTGATTGGGCCAGCAACCCAGAAACAGCATGGTTTATACCTAAAATTAACAAGACGAGTGATGAAAGCATCTCTTACACGATCTTATTAGAGCCAACCCATGATCAATGGCTAGTAGGCATGGATTTAGCAATCCCCAAGACACGTTCAGTTGGCACAACATGGGATTACAAGCTTATTAATCGACAGCCAGTACAGTCTCTATTGAAGTACGAAGTGAATACATACCCTAGCGCGATATTAAATACATGGCTTCCTGAATTCTTACGAAACTTAACCACACAAATCGATAAAGATGACAATCCACAAACTGTTTTGTTTGCAAAAAATTTATACGCCGACTCCACAAACACTGAAGACTTTGTAGAAAAAATACTTGAACAAATTCGCAATCTTCCCTTTCACTACACACTCGAACCACCAACACTAGAAAAAACAAATAGTATTGATCAATTCTGGTTCGAAACACGCCAAGGATTTTGCACTCATTATGCAGGCGCTACAGTGTATATGCTAAGAGCAGCAGGCATTCCTGCGCGTATGGTGGGAGGTTATCAAGGTGGAGAAATTAACCCAATTACCGGCCATGTAGTGGTGCGACAATACTTGGCCCATGCATGGGTCGAATACTGGATACCTGAAAAAGGTTGGCAACGTGTTGATCCTACTGCCGCTGTTGCACCATCAAGAATTCACGACGGTCTAAGCGCAGCAATACCTGAAAACGAACTGGATTCTCTGTCGTTATTTTCAAATGCAAGAATCAATCGCATGCCAGGCTTGCAAAAAATATTGTTCTTATTTGAATCGATAGAGCATCGCTGGAATTTATTTATTATTGGTTATAACTCTGAACTGCAAACAAACTTACTAGAAAAATTACTAGGCAAGATTACAGCATTTAGAATTGCCATGGTTTTATTGATTGGTGCATTTCTCAGTACCTTGTTTGTTGCCGCCTCTCTTTTTATGTCAGGCCGTAACAAAAACAGACACCCTGTAATTAAAACATTTCAACACTTTTCTACTCGCATGGCTAAACAAGGCATTAAACGCAAGCCACATGAAAGTCCCGCATTATTTATAGAAAGAGTATGTCAACAACGAAAGCTAGAACAACAGACTTATCAACCTATTGTAAGCATGCTAAATAATTTTCTGTATAACCCCAATGCGAGTTATACACAAGAAACTTTGAATACGTTAAAAAATAACTTACAAGCGTTACACCTTAAATTATCTTAGCGTTAACTCAGCAACGACTATTTTAGTTTCTTACGCGGTAGCGCAATTTTCACACATACCACTTCCTGATTATTAAACGAGCTTGAAGTGGTATGCCGACGTAACGCTGTAATTTGTTTTTCAAAATCACAATATTTGGCTACCTCTTCAGAAAGCGCAAGAATAAGAATATCCCCTGCCGCACACTTATCTGGTTTTTGATAACAGTAATTAGTTTCCGCATGCAACATAGGTTGTAGACCAAGCAGTGTAACAAACAGCATTATTTTACGCATTTCTATAGCCACCTTTTAAAACTTAATTAAACAGCCGGTGATGGCAACACACCATCTACTAAAAATTGATCAAGCTCAAAGCTTATATTACTCCAATTATCATCAAGACTACGAATCGTCACACTTTTATCCCTAGTAATACAACTCCAGTGTTTTAATTCATTGGGGGTGAAGTTTTGTATTGCCTTACAATTAAATATTCCAACATTCACTTCATTTTTTGCGCGAGCCGAAAAATAGGTAAATACTTCTATTTTTTTCTCCCGCATTTCCTCACCTATTTTTTGCGAATCACTATAAGTGGTTGGATCACTTAATTTTCTTTTATGTTTATCGAATGGCGGCTCATTTAACTCAACACCTCGTGAAGTATGCGCTTCTACACTAAAAGAAGTATGTTGCGTAACTTTCTGCTGCTTACTAGGTGCTTTCATCATACCGTCATAGTATACAAACCGGTAATAAGCGAGCTCTGCAAACGCTGCATGTATGGTTTTAGAACCATAAAATATACTAGGATGAATTTTTTTACCAAAGCGTGACCCATACTTAAGCGGTGGATATCGAAAAGGCGTATAGATCAAATAATCTAATAATTCACAATCTTGTGGAATATTAGGTTTAACTTGATCTAACATCTCTTCCAATATTCGCTGCTCCTCTAAAGTATCTACCAATGTATTGGTGGCAATTTTTTGTTGGGACTCTGCAACACGAAATACTTCAGCACGTAATAACTTTATATGCTCTTCCTGGATAGCGAGTGTCATGAAGGTTATTAAACTTTACCGCGCATAGCATCAAGATACTCCACCACATGCACCAAACCCTGAATATTTTTAAGCAGTGTTTTAGGAATTGCACATAAATGTTTATTAGGTGTATTCAGCCATTCTTCCATCGCTTCAGTATCACCACCCTCTAATGCATATAAAGAACGATAAATACGAATGACATGTAATGCTAATTCACCCTCTTTGCTATTAGGCTCAAGCACACTGTGATTACGCAAACGGGTAAAGTATGTACGATCCTTACCAATAATTTCTCCAAGCTCAGTATTGGTTAACCCTAAATGCTCCTTACTGCTCAACAAGGCCTTAGCCAGCACTTCGCCTTCAGATGGTAGCCTTTGAACTTGTGCACTCATTATGCTCTCCTATGATGTATATGCATCATTATATAGATATTTGTTAATAATACAACAAGATAGCTCTTATCTCCCTCTAACTCATTGTTTTATATAAGCCAATGTTGAATCTTACTAGATAGCAAATAATGACAATATAAAACATTCACAGTTTGAGTCTTGATAGCCTCATTTGCCTGGCTGCCACCACTATTTACTAAATCAACATTAGCGTAATCCTCTATGTAATCCTTTAGATGATGAGTCAAATTTTATTAAGTTTTAGATAAAGCTTGTTATCTGACATTAAGAACTTAGCTTGGACAAATCAATTCAAATAATAAATTCCACTAACCTATTCAATTTAAATAGATTTAACTATATGTAGAGTTATATGGACTCTGCACAATTAAGAAAACATACCGAATATCAGTAGTACATTCAGTATTTGATTTTTTTGAAGTAGGTAGAACTTCATACAATTTAATTACCCGTTTATCGGGACACAAAGCACGATCATGTTTTTTTGTATGAATATACATTCATCATACAAGGAACACATGATGGCTACGAACAAGTTAAATACAATAATAAGAAAAGTGATTCCCCTTAAAGACTTTCCTGCTGACACGCAAAGTTTGCTAGAGGATGAAGCGGATATAAATACTGTTGTAAACAGCTGTAGAGAAGAAATTCAAAAATCAGTAGACACAGGAATTATGCCTGCACCTAAATATTTTGAACAAGTGGCAGTACTATCTAGAAAAGAAAAAAACTATGAAAATGAAATCGCAATATGCGATATGTATATTAAACTTGTTAAAAAATATGCATCTGAAAATAAGATGTCTAGACAAGAATTTACCGACAATGTTCTACCTGAATGCGCTCAGCTCTATAAACGTATGCATAATGCAAAATTCATGATGTCCAAAACCCAATCAGAATAAAAATCATTGTCATGTGTCGTTAAGCACAGTAAACACCTAGCTACTTAGATTTATCTCAGAGATTCCCTGAATTTCTTATATCAAGAAATTTACTTATACTCTGAAATCTAGCTCACTAAGCGGTCTAATTTCTATATAATCATTCTATAGACTAATGACCAATTTATTTAGGGCGCTGATCATGAAACAACTCAAACATTTATTCGTTACACTATCCATTATAGGCCTGATTGCTGCATGTGCCAGTTCATCGGATGACAATGATATTAAAGAAGGCCCTGCTAACAGTCTGCCAGCAGTAAACTATGTTGCCTTAGGTGCAAGCGATGCATTTGGTATAGGCGCAAGCCCCATCACTAGAGGTTATGTATATCGAATAAAAGATGGATTCGAAGACCGGGGCAGAAAAGTAAACTTATTAAACCTTGGCATCCCTACCGCTGATATTCCCGCCATTAAAAAAACCGCAAAAGCAGCACTTAAACGCGATACCGAAATTGATCTAATAACTATCTGGACAGGAGCAAATGACCTCATTGCTGGCGATGATGTAAAGGATTTCGAGGAAGATCTAGAGAGCATTTTGAGACGCATACGCAAAGACAGCTCAGCTTTTATCGTTATCATGAATCTTCCTGATCTGACACAAATAAAACGCTTTAGAGAAAAACCACATAAACGTGTAACCGCTGAACGTGTAACTGTATTCAATCAAGCGATCACTCGCCAAGCACAAAAATATAATGTCCCAATAGTAGATTTTTTTAAGGCTGCACCTGGAGATATGTTAGTTAGTAAAAAAGATGGCTTCCATCCTAACAACGATGGTCATCAGAAAATTGCAGACTTATATTTACAAATAATATTACCAAAATTTGGTTTGTAATTTAATTATTTACAGAACTGCTGAAGTCGCCGCTTGTGCTGTGACAGGGTATATTTTTTAAGTAGATAATTTATGATAAATATTATTGTCAAGCCTAATACTGCAAACGTGTAATTTAAATATTCCCAGAATTTTTTATCTTCACTAGATAGTGTCTTCAAAGTTCTAGTGAAATGGCTATGTTTACGCAAGACTTGCAACATGCCACGGTCTTCAAGTGACCAGTCAATTAAGTTTAACGCAAACTGATGAGGGCGCTTGTATTCAGTACGTAATGCTTGTGTCATCTGATCATAAAAATGATCCGTAAACAAAGAATTTGAAGCCACTACAATTAATCGTGGCTCTTTATTTACTACTGCAGTATTCCCTTTAGCAGAAGTTTTCTCATCCATAGTTTCAGCTAGAGAAAAATCTCCCTCTAGCATAGCAGCAAGCAGCTTCGGGCCAAGCTGATGGTCATTTATCGGAAAACCTAATTCAGGAAATTGATCAAAGTCTGGCAATACATCAATACTAGAAGAAGACCAACTTTGATCTGAGGAAGAAAGTAATGGCGTAATCTTCCTATTAACATTGCGATTCATATCAATAGTAATAGGTGCTGCCCATGGCACATATAACTGACCTAGTCTTGAGGTAATAATACTGTCTTGATTTAGCCCCTTGTCTCGAACGTCAACAATATAAGGGTAATCAACGATTTTAGTTTCTCTTACATTAAAAGCGCCTGCTCGACGAGGTACAGGAAGCGGCAGTATTCCGCTTTGTGGGTCTAACACTAGTTCTTTATGGATGATGACCCCATACTTTGCTAACCAACTTTCAAGCCCACTATCAATCTCACTTACATCAGTAATATCACTTACACTTGCATCGATAGGGGCCATCGCAAGTAATACCGTACCACCTTGGATTAGAAATTTTTCTATCGCTACTTGAAAAGTTGGGTCTAAATAACGTGGGCTGAAAACAATTAAAAAATCCACATCGGATGGCACTTGCATATTGGTTAACTTTAAATCGACCACATTAACCGATTCACGCAAGTGGTCTCTTAATAGTTTATAATTTTTTGGTACAAAAATAGACGCACTAATTCCTGCTGGTCCTGGCGTCGCAGACGGAGTTAAAAATGCTACTTTTTTAATTGTATCTGGAAGAAGACGTTTTACAGCAGCAAGAATTGCTGCTCGAACAGATTCTTGCGTTGCATTTTCAGGTAGATTTATTGGAACTGATGCTTTGCCATCCGAGAGAGATGCGTAAAACCAAAACGGTTTTGAATCAGAAAAATTAACAGACTGTGGACGGACATTCAGCTCATTACTTAAGTATTCTGCAGTTAATTCATCTTCATCTGGATCAATAAATAAGGCATCAATATTGCCGCCAGACTCCTTAAATAAAATATCAATGACATCCTCTAATAATTTTTTTTGCGTTTGCTGTGGCTCAGGCAAATTATTCATAGAAGACATATAAGCACTTACCGCCAATGGACGCTCCAATTGCTCCAATGCAGGTACTTGTCGCCGTGACTTTGCAATTACAGTCCGAATCGTTCTAGATATATCATATTCAGGATTCTTGAGCTCCACTTCGTTACCACCTGCACTTGTCTTAAGCTCAACCAAATCTTTATAACCAAGCACATCATATTGATCTTGATATTTGACTAATATATTAAAGTAAGTATTAAGAACTGAAGCCTGATATTTACTTGTAGTTTGAAATGCAACTGGTCGAATTCCATACTTTGTACTTGCATCTTCTTCAAATTTTATATTTTCTTGTGGGTCAATAAATTCAACTCTTATAGAATCACCACCTGCTAATGCATACTCATTAAGCATATCGCGTATGGTCGGTATCAAAGGGGCAAGCAATGGATGAGTAGTAGCACTAAAGTATCCACGAATTAACAGTGGTTGATCTAGATCTTTTAGATATTTTTTTGTGGTATCAGATAATGTGTACACATTGCCTTCTGTTAAATCAATACGTGCATTTGACACAAATGAAACAACTATATTAATGAATACCAATGAAACTATCAGCCCTGCAACCATGCGATACCATTTTATATGCGAAGACGTATTAGGGTTTCCGGCCCAACGAATCTTCTCTAGTGAGAGTCGATTAAACACTAAAAACACAATGCTTACACTTAAGTAGAAAAGAATATCCCTAAAATCAAGCACTCCACGTGTAATAGACTCAAAGCGGCCACTGGTACTTATCGAATTTAACACTTCTGCAATGTTATAGCTAAATAGACTAGTAAAGGTTTGTGAACCGATAATATAAAACAGGAGAGAAATAGAGACCGTTACAATCAAGCTCACTATTTGATTGTCAGTTTTAGATGACACCCACAATCCAATTGCAATATAGGCAGAAGCTAAAAACAATGCTGCTACATAACCACCTAGCACTGGCCCCCAATCAAGATCACCTAAAATATCCACCATTATAGGCAGCGGCAATGTAAGCAACAGAGCAATGCCGACTAAAAATATTATTGAAAAAAACTTGCCCAGAATTTGCATAAGAGGTTGTGTGGGCGAAGTCAAAACAAGCTCAATTGCTCCACTCCGTCTCTCTTCTGACCAACTACGCATAGTTAAAGCCGCTACCAAGAAGATAAGCAGTAACGGCATCCATTTGAACAAGGGTTTAAGATCAGCAATATTACGTGAAAAGAAGGCTTCAACCCAAAAAAATGACACCAATGATGCGGTCACAAACATACCTAAAAATAATAATGCTGCGGGAGTGGAAAAAAAGTCTCGCAGTTCTTTAGTTATGATTAATAATAATTTATGCATAAATAATAACTAATATTATGTATATAAATTATTGAGAATTTACTTCTGAAAAAACAGACTCTATCGTTTGTGTTTCTTTTTTAATCTCATACAACTTATACCCCGCCTGATGCACTGCCCCACTAATTATACTACTTGTATTGCTATCAGCATCTAAAATATATTGATATTTACCTTCCTTCATACTTTTAAGTTGAGACGCATGAACTTCTGGTAAGCTTAAAAAGAAACTGTTTGCAACATTCTCATCTTTATCAATAGTTATGGTAGTACGTGCATTAGTATTTAAGTCTTCAAGCTTAATATCCTTAGCCACTACACCATTTCGCATAATAATCACTCTTTCACAGATAGCCTGCACTTCCTGCATGATATGTGTGGATAAAATGACCGTGGATTTTTTGGCAAGCTCGAGAATTAACTCCCGCATATGCATGGTCTGGGTAGGATCTAAACCATTCGTAGGCTCATCTAAAATAATAATACTTGGCTTATGTAGAATAGCTTGTGCCACACCTACACGTTGTTTATACCCTTTAGATAACGTACGTATTAGCTGGGTAGCTCTATCTGTAAGTTTAGTTTTATCTAATGCATATGAAATATTTTTCCAAAAATGCTCTTTAGATAGATTGTGCAAGCTTGCTTGGTAAGAGAGATAATCGATAATAGACATATCGGACCATAGCGGGCAATTTTCAGGCAAGTATCCCAGCCTGGTTTGTATATTTTTTGTATCGCTACCAATATATAAACCATCTACTAAAATCGAGCCACTGGTTGATTCCAAAAAGCCCGTAAGCATTTTCATCACAGTGGTCTTACCGGCTCCATTATGGCCTAACAAACCAACAATCTCTCCTTGCTGAATTTCAAAGGAAACATTATTAACAGCAACAAGATCACCAAACTTACGTGTCACATTTTCTAATTTAATCATATCTATTGTTTCAATTTTAATTAATAGATTTCAATTTTCATTTGGATCATGTCTGTCCAAAAATATAATATTCACAATAATATTTCAGGCATTAGCATCACACGATGTATTATAAATCGATTTTCTAATAACAATAGGCATGCTACATTCACACAAAACAGAGCATGCCATCAATAACCAAAATATTTTAAGCTTATTCTAGCAGATGGTATTTATATAGACTCATACCAATTACTAAATTAATAAGTAATAAGCTATTGATTACCTTTTAAAAGGATACATTAGCTGGCCTAGAAAGCTACGCGGTAATCGTTTTGTAGTGCCATACTCAGATGGCCAATGCTCTACAGGCATGTGATAGGTACCAAACAATTTATCGAACAAAGGTGTATGCACAGCATAGTTCGTATCAATTGCAGGTTGATCTGTACTGTGATGCCAATGATGATATTGCGGAGTCGCAATGATGTACTTGAGTGGGCCAAATGGAATGCCTAAATTAGCGTGCACCGTAATCGCTTGAAGCGCTGCAAACGTTACATAAATATCCAGTGCAGTCTTGTCAGGGCCAATCAAATACAACGGCACCATTGCAATCGATCGGTCTACAATCGTTTGCAAAATATGATTTCGCGAACCCGCTAACCAATCCATATGTTCCACCGAATGATGCACTGCATGAATTTTCCATAAGGCAGGCGTTTCATGAAAAATCCGATGTGCCCAATACAGCACAAAGTCTGCACATATCACTAAAATCAACACTTGGATAACTACAGGAAAACCCTGAATAGCCGACTGTACATTTTCATTAGCCGCCCAACCAAAAACAGTGATTACAAAATAATTTGCAATTAATAAGAATACGGCAATCAATAAGTGATTAAAGACAAAATAGAATAAATCTAATTTCCATTCTGGCCTAAGAATAGCCTGCTCTTTATATTTTGGAAAAATTTTCTCAAGAAAAGTAAAAATACCTACTGACATTAATAAGGTTAAAATCAACCAATCCAAACCCAATGAAAGTGGCTTAGGTTCGACTGCTCCTGTTTCAATGTTATAGCCACCCAAGGCAAAAGCTGCTAGCGCAAAGACTGCACCCATCGCACCTAATTTTCTGCGCTTTGCTAAAATGAATGTAATAAGCGAAAACACTAGTGCTGCCCACATGCACACCATTAAGACATTCTTCAAAAAATCAGAATCATAGATTGCTCGAAGATCAGTGGTAGTTAGATAACTTGGGAACTGATAACAAAGAACAGCAAGAAAACTTAACACACCTAAAAAACATGAAAGATAACCACTAATTTTTCCTTCTGCAAAAACAAACTTTTGCGCGCCCATATCTTCAACAATACGAGGTTTGTAATTATGTTTTTCTTCTTTTTTCATAACAATCTCAGAATCAATCTTGTATGAGTGATTGAAATTACAGCAAATTATACCAAGGTATGCATGATAGCCTTCCCACCGACATGCCATATATATGCCAGACATAGCACAAACGGTAACAGTAGCAAGTGCACTTTCTTATTCCCTTTAAAATACAACACAGCAACAAATGCAATCATTACAGAAATCGCTAAAATTTTAGAAATATTCAGAGTATGCGGATCAAATGAAGTCTGACTGGTGAATTTACTAACAACAATTGCATAGATGGCTGCAATAATTGCGATTGATGAATGGGATGATGCAAGCAATCTATTCCAGACCGTTTGATCTTTATTATAGATAAAATAAACTGCAGTTATAACGAATAGTATAACAATTGGACCCAATAATTTTAACAGTACTATCCCTTGATATTCAGTCATAAGCATTTAATAACTACCAGCAGCGAATAAACATATTTATTTATCGTTTTTTAACTTTCCTAAGCATCCTTTTGCGGCTATGTTCTTGGCGCGGGGTAAGCTTATTATGCCTGCCTGCATATGGATTATCGGGTTGCTTAAACAATAATTGAATTGGGGTTCCCACCAACTTTAATGACTTGCGGAAATAATTTTCCAGATAGCGTTTATATGTGGGAGGAATTCTATCAATTTGGTTACCATGTATAGCAAAAGTAGGTGGACAGCTACTCACTTGTGCAGCGTATTTAAGTTTTATTCTACGCCCTCTCACTAATGGTGGCTGAAAACTTTCTAACGCACCCTCTAGCATTCTATTTAAATCTGCAGTACTCACATTTACATTTGCTGACTGATAAGCACGGGCCACAGTACGCATTAATTTTGTTATCCCTTCTCTATGCTTGGCAGATATAAATTGCTTATCTGCAAAATCTAAAAAGCGCAACTTCAGATCGAAACCTTTTTGAATTTCTTTTCGATCTTCTAATGAACTTATATCCGTTTTATTGATTGCAATGACTACCGCACGGCCACTTTCCAATACCATACCTGCTAAGTGAGCATCCTGCACCGCAAACTCTTTAGTGCCATCGAGCATTAAAATGACTACATGAGCATCTTCAATGGCTTGAATGGTTTTAACTACACTAAATTTTTCAACCATATCATTTACTTTACTTCGGCGACGTACACCTGCCGTATCTATAAGTTCGAATTTAGTACCAAACTTTTCAATGTTTGCAGAAATGCTATCGCGCGTTGTACCTGGAATATCAGAGGTTACAAATCGCTCTTCACCAATTAGTGCATTAGCTAACGTCGATTTACCTACATTAGGTCTACCTACTAACGCGACTTTTATTACATTAGAAGGACCTGTTTCTTCGTCCTCATCTTCTATTAAAGGGAATTCACTATCTAGTTCAGCAAATACTGCACGCACACCTTTGCCTGACCTTGCAGAGGTTTCATATATATGTTGTGCGCCAAGCGAATAGAAATCACTAGACAACATATTATCAACACCTGAATCTGCCTTGTTCACCAACACATATACTTTTTTATGAGTAGCCCTTAATTTTTTATAAACGTCTTGATCTTGTGGAATAAGACCATCTCTACCATCGACCAGAAAAAAAACTAGATCTGCTTCTTCAATTGCATGCCACGCCTGAGCACTAATAGCTTGATTTATATTATCTTGATCTTGTGAGTCATCAGGTGGGGCTATGCCACCTGTATCGATCACAATGAAACGATTATTGAAACGCTTGGTTAATCCATATATACGGTCGCGTGTAAGACCAGGTTGGTCTGCAACCAAAGCATTATTGGATTTTGTTAGGTAATTAAATAATGTAGATTTACCAACATTAGGACGACCAACCAGTGCTATAACAGGCTTCATTTTTATACACTCGTTGGTACTAGATATTATTCGTGAAAATAATTATTTTCGATATTGCAATACAGAAAGGGAGCCATTATTTGCTAATACATAAGCACGCCCATTTATGATTATTGGCGCCACTTCTATCTTATCTCCCGCCACATTGTCACGGCCGATAATTTTACCATCTTCTTTTGATAGCCAATGCAAATAGCCTTTGAAATCCCCAACCACAATGTAATCGCCCATGACTTGTGGTGCGGTAAGTTCTCTAAATATAAGCTTATCTTGACGCCACAATGTTGCACCGGTTGATATATCCAAACCCCAAACACTATCATCAGCATCGGTAACATATACACGATCACGATCTACGCTTAGTCCTGCATAAGATGATAATTCCTTAGTCCAGAGTGTTTTTCCAGTATCTAAATCAATCGCAACTACTCTGCCATTAAAACTTGCTGCAAACACAATCCCTTGCAAATAAGCGATTTCACCATCCACATCTGATATACGTTCCAGCTCTGAACGACCTTTGGGTATAGACACGGGCACTTCCCAAATAGGCTCGCCATCACGCATATTGATGGCCATTAATTTTCCATCATCAAAGCCTACCAGAACTAAATCTCCCACTACTTGCGGTTGACTAGCACCTCTTAAAGTTAGCGGAGGCGTTCCTTTACCTGCACTCCAACTGATGTTGCCAGAAACTGTATCCAAGGCATGCACTTTGCCATCATTTGTGCGCGTAACTACAACCCCATATTTTGCTTCAGAAATAGACATGACTTCACTTGGAACTTTAGATCGCCATTTTACTGTTCCATCTGTAGCACTTAGTGCAACAATCTCACCGTTTTCAGTTCCTATCGCAACAATACCTTCACCACCATTTACGCCACCCGATATATCTTCTTTAAGATTTATTGACCATAAGCGTTTTCCATCTTCTCTCTGCCATGCTTCTACACGACCTTCTGCATCACTTAAGTACACCCGATCTTCTGTTATGTACGGACGTATTTTATTATAAGACTCTTCTAAGTCACCTACTGAATTGCGCCAGACTTGTTGAACTTCAATTTTTTCAGCTTCCAGCTTAATTAACTTAGTAGGCTCTCTCAGGTCTTCTTCTTTTTCAAACCATTCTTTAGGTTTGCTTAAAACACTACAGCCCGTCACTTGTAAACAAGTTGCAATAACCATTATAAGAAATAGATGAACGCGGTTTTTAACCGCTACTGAATTCATGAAGTTCATAGCAAAGTTGTTTATCAGCTTCCTAAATCACTGCGTTTTAGCTGCAAATATTCAACACTACCACTAGTCGTTAACATGGCTTCGTCATATGCTTTTTTTGCCTGCTCTATTTCACCCTTTGCAACAAAGATATCACCTCGAATCTCGTTTGCTAATGATGCATATGCATCTGATACTCCTGCATTCACCATCGCTTGTGCCTCATCAATTTTATTATCGGCAAGCAATAGTCTAGCCAAACGTAAACGTGCAACATTTTTAACTGTATCTTGCTTGCTATTATTCAAGACCCAGCGCAAGCTTTCTTCTGCAGCAGCATGATCACTTTGATCGATCTGCGCTTTAGCGTGATGTAAAACTGCAAGCGATGCATAAGGTGTTGACCCATATTGGTCTCGCAAAATATTTGCTTTTTCAGACAATGCCGCTGCATCATTTTTGCTAACCGCTTCCTGTAACACCACAAAAATATCAGAAGCCTCAGTAGCTTGATTTTCTTGATGCCAATTCCAGCCACGCCAACCAACTAATGCAGAAATTCCTAGCACAGCACCACCAATTACCGCTATTCCATTTTGCTTCCACCACTCTTTTAGCGCTTCAACTTGTTGTTCTTCTGTTTCGTACTCAGCCATGATTTCTCACTAAAAATAATTATTCATTTACTTATCTAGTATAACTGCAAACAATGCTGCTAGATCATGTTGTGGAATTACTTCCTGATCACGCTTTTCACGCAAATACTTTACCGTTACCGTTTGGTTATCAACTTCATCTTCACCCAAAATAAAAGCCAGTCTCGCATGTGATTTATCGGCTCGCTTCATTTGTGATTTTATACTACCTCCACCACAATTTGTTACCACAGAAAGGCTATGAGGCGCCTTACGCATCTGATTTGCTAATTGCATACCTGCAATTTCAGCTTTTTCACCCATCAGCACCATATATACATCTACTGATGGATCAAGATATTGTGATTCCTCTAATAACGATAGCAGCCTCTCTAAACCGATCGCAAACCCTGCAGCAGGACACGGCTTGCCTCCTAATTGCTCAATTAGACCGTCATAGCGGCCACCTGCGCAGATAGTAGCCTGAGCACCCAAGCCTTCTGCCACCCATTCAAATACCGTTTTACTGTAATAATCCAAACCACGTACCAATCGTGGATTAATGGTGAATTCAATTTTTGCCGCTGTTAATAATTTTTGCAGCTGCGAAAAATGGTCCGCTGATTCTTCATCTAAATGATTTAATAGGCTTGGAGCATTTTGAATAATCTCTTGCATGTCAGGATTTTTACTATCCAGTATGCGCAAAGGATTTGAATGTAGTCGCGACTTTGCTTCCTTATCCAACTTGTCTTCGAATTTTTGCAAATAGCTGATAAGAATGTCTCGGTATTGTTTTCGAGCTTCAGAAGAACCCAGACTATTTATCTCTAATCGAGGCTTCATTGGAAGATGAATACTCTCCCACATATGTGCACTTAATATAATAAGCTCTGCATCAATATCTGGACCAAGATAACCAAATGTCTCTACACCAAGCTGGTGAAATTGACGGTAACGACCTTTTTGTGGGCGTTCATGACGGAAAAATGGGCCACAATACCAAAGCCGTTGTGGTTGACCATACAAAAACCCATGTTGTATACCCGCTCGCACACAACTGGCTGTTCCCTCAGGACGCAACGTTAAACTATCACCATTACGATCCTCAAAGGTGTACATTTCTTTTTCAACAATATCTGTAACTTCACCTAAAGAGCGTTTAAATAGCTCAGTTTGCTCAAGCAAAGGCATGCGGATTTCATGATAACCATACTGGCGTAAAATATTCTGCATTTCACGCTCGGTAGAGCGCAGCACATCACTATCTGGTGGCAATACATCATGCATGCCCCGAATGGACTGTATTCGCTTAGTCATTTGAAATTAAATTTAAAAACGGAAAATGATTAATTGAGCGAACCGCTCGAAACTTGGAACCGGGCTGTGCGATTATTTCTACTATATTGTGAATGATCAAAATAAAGCCCATTAACCTCTATCACCACACCAGGTGAATTACCAAGAAAAATTTCAAATGGCGGTTTACCACTTAAGTTTCTCACGACTCCTGGCTCAATCAAACCCTGCATTAAAGTATTCTCATCTGCATCTCTGATTTCTGTCCAGCTCTTTTCTGTATAGGTAACCGTCAGTATCTGCACCCCATCCAATGAAGACACTAGCGTAGGATTCAGTGAAGCCTCTTCCATAGCTTGTTGCTGATCTGCAGAAATATCTTCTACGCTATTTATATCTTCAAAATCACCTTGTGAAGGTTCATTCACAGAGGCTATCGTTGATGCTTCATCTGTTTCTAACGTAATGTTTTCACTTGTAATAGAACTATTATTTTGTTGAGTAGAAGGCTTAACTTCAACCAACACCTCGCCAGCAACTGGCTTAGTTTCTGCTATTTGTTCTATTGATCCAGAAAATTGATTCGTATCAACCCACCAGGTGATTACTAGGCCAACTAGAATGGTTAGTACAGCTGCCGTACTCCATAGTATTGCTGGATCATAGCTATGCTTAGATTTTCTACTTACTTCAATTACCGGTTCACTGTAATGTTGATCCACATACAATTTAACCAACCCCTCGCCATTAATTCCGACGACTCGTGCATAGTTACGTAGATAACCACGTATATAAGTAGTTTCCGGCAAACTAGAATAATCATCTGATTCTAGTGATTGTATGATGTGTTTAGGCAGGTTAATTTGTTCGGCTATATCAGCTTGATTTAAAGATGCTGCCATACGCGCATTAATTAGCAAAGCGCCGATGCTTACGCTTTTTTTAAGTGACTCATGAGTCTTATTGTTATTGTTGTTTTCTTCCTGCATTCCAATAACTTTCTGCTAATAACCTTGCCTCTTGCGAGGATGGAAATGATCTTTTTAACTGATGAGCATAATCATCAGCCTTGCCCTGATTGCCTAAACTAGCTTCCGTTTGGTAAGCCGCCCACAATGATTGAGAATTATGTTTTGCTACGGTTTCGAATTTACGAAAGTAAAATGATGCTTGTTCATACTCTTGTCGCTCAAAGGAAATTAATCCCATTTGGTACAGTGCAGTACGCTCTGATGCATTTTTTTCCAACGATTTTCGAAAATATTCTTCAGCTTTTACTTTATCTGGCAATTTTAAAAAACAAGTGCCAGCATTTGCATATGCGGAATCAGCTTCACTATATAAGGGATTATCCACCGCACGTAAAAACTGTTTTTCAGCCTCAAGAACTCTATCTCGATTACATAAAAACGTACCATAATTATTATGGGCTTTTGAGTCCTTGGGATCTAAAGAGATTGCTTTACGGAAATGCTTTTCAGCGACTTCATAGTCGCCCAATCTCTCTTGCAACAAAGCAAACACCCAGTGTGCAGTAGCAGAATTTGGGTCCTGCCTAAGCGCACGTCTTAGCTTTTCATCAGCGACTTTGTATTCGCCTTTGCTAAAATAACGCACACCTAACTGTATATTTATTTCAGCAGCTTTTTGATTTTCAGATAGCGGCGCATCAGAATTTGAAGTTGCGCATGCTGACATGAGCACTAGCGCTAAACTTAAAACCAATACATTGCGTAACATCATGCGCATACAACCTCAATTTTATTTTTTAACAGGTCAGCATCATATAGCTTTTCAAAATGCTGTTTGCGCTTAGCCTGATCCTGAATATCACCAGCTAATTGGCCACAAGCTGCAGCAATATCCTCACCCCTAGGACGACGCGTAATCGTTGTAATTCCTTCTGCTTGCAAAATTTCTCTAAATGATTCTATTGCATAGTCCGTTGAGCGTTCATAACCTGAATTAGGGAAAGCATTAAAAGGAATCAAATTAACTTTAGACGGTAACGTCTTTAATAATTTTGCTAGCTGCCTAGCATGTTCCGGTTGATCATTTATTTGATCTAACATGACATATTCAATAGTAATACTATGCTTGCGATTTTTATCTTCTAAAAAACGACGGCACGCATCCATTAATTCTGCAATTGGGTAACGACGATTTAATGGAACAAGTTGATTTCTAACCTCATCATTAGGCGCATGCAATGACACTGCCAAGCTCACATCCATTGCTTCTCGCAACTTATCGATCTTAGGAACCAAACCTGATGTGCTTACCGTTACTTTACGTTTTCCCAATCCGTAAGCATTGTCATCCATCATGATCTCTATGGCTTTAATCACATTATTGAAATTAGCCAGTGGCTCACCCATGCCCATAAACACTACATTGCTAATAACACGTGCTTTATTCAATTGCTTACGCAAATGATGTTCCGCAAACCATAGCTGGGCAATAATTTGTGCGGAAGTAAGATTGCCTGCAAAACCTTGTCTAGCGGTTGCACAGAATGTGCAATCTAAAATACAACCAACCTGTGATGACACGCATAATGTCGCCCTATCACCTTCTGGTATATATACCGTCTCAACTGCATTTTTATCATCAACGCGCAACAACCACTTTCGCGTACCATCGGTAGATATTTCTTCGCTAACCATTTCAGGCATTTTCATTTCAGCATTTTCAATTAACCAATCACGCAATGATTTACTAAGGTTTGTCATCTGCTCATAATCAGTAACACCTTGCTGATGAGTCCACTTCATAATTTGTGTGGCACGAAAAGATTTTTCATCAATAGCAGAAAAAAACGCTTCCAAATCTTGTTGGGTCATTCCCATCAAGTTGTGAGCTTCTGTTTGCTGTTGAATTAGTTTCATATTCGCATTTATAAATTTTACTCAGCGATACTTTCGCTGCGATGATAAATCTGCTTCTCAGGGAAAAAGAAATTTATTTCGATTAATGCGTTTTCTTCTGAATCCGAACCATGTGCTGCATTATGTGCATCTGATGTTGCAAAGTTTGCACGTATTGTTCCGGGCTCTGCTTGACCAAACATTGTTGCACCCATTACTTTACGATATGTCTTAATTGCATCGTCGCCTTCTAGCACTTGCACAACCACGGGACCTGATGTCATAAAATCAATCAAGGATTCATAAAACGGTTTGCCTTTATGCACCGCATAGAAATCGCCAGCTTGTTGCCTACTTAAGCGAGTCATTTTCATCGCTACAATAGATAGCCCTACTTCTTCAATTTGTGCCTGAATTTTTCCAATTAAATTAGCGTGAACAGCATCAGGCTTGATGATGGACAAAGTGCGTTCCATTGCCATGAGATAAAAACTCCCTAGAAGTTAAAAATATTAATATGAAATCTAGCTATTTGAGCTTACGATTTGATTTAATCGCAATTTTCGCTGATTTTTCAGTGAATTCTACTCCCTGAGAGCAGTATGAAGCAATGCTTGATAGGCACGGAAAGGAAGTGAATATGCCCGATTGTCTGACTGGGTTTGGTAACAATTAATCGCTTATAAAGCTTTATCAATCTCGCTCATCGAGCCATGCCATTTGGATGGCTTCAAGGATTTTCTCATTTGAAGATTCCGGGTCATCCTGAAACTCTGGCAATGCACAAATCCATGCGTGCATATCCGTATATCGCACATATTGAGGATCCACATCGCCATGCGCCTCATCTAAAGCAATAGCAATATCCAATGTATCGGTCCATTTTAGGTCCATTAGTTTTCTCTCAATCTATGTTAAATTTTGAATAAAAGCCCTGTGATCTCATGATCTTATGTCTCTGATTAGTGGTTTTCAGAAACCATATTGATGGTGTATTTTGGTATTTCTATCACCAAATCTTCGTTGCCGATAATCGCTTGGCAGCTCAATCGAGAATCTGGCTCCAAACCCCAGGCTTTATCGAGATAATCCTCTTCGTTCTCTTCAGCTTCAGCAAGGGAATCCATACCCTCACGTACATACACATGACAAGTAGTACAGGCACATGATTTTTCACATGCATGTTCGATATCTACATCGTTCATAAGTGCCGCATCACAGATACTGACACCAGATTCCACCTCGATAGTCTTACCTTGCGGGCAAATTTCTTCATGGGGCATTATAGTTAATATTGGCATTTTTTAACCCTTCTATTCAAATTCTTCAACACGATGACCTTTCATTACTTGCTGCACGCTTCTATTCATCCTCCGTGCAATAAATTCTTCGCTATCACTTTCTAAATCTTGAATGGCTTGCTTAATAGCATCACTATCATCACCCTGGCGAGCCGCTAACAAAATACTTTTACATTGCTCAATTTTAGCCAATTCGTCTTCAGATAATAATTCACCATCTTTTGCTAATGCAGACTTCAGTGACTCTAATACACGGTCGGCCTCTACTTGCTGTTCAGCTAGTTGTCGCATTTGCATATCATCTTTAGCATGCCTAAATGAATCGTTCAGCATCGTTTCAATTTCTATATCCGTCAAACCATAAGATGGTTTCACTTCAACGCTAGCATTAACACCGCTGCTCTCTTCTTCAGCACTGACACTTAACAAACCGTCAGCATCGACTTGAAAAGTAACCACAATATGCGCAGCACCAGCCACCATGGGCGGTATGCCGGTTAAATCAAATGTCGCTAGAGAGCGGCAGTCTGAAACTTTTTCTCGTTCACCTTGTAGTACATGCACGCGCATAGCCGTTTGCCCATCTTTAAAGGTGGTAAATTTTTGTGCTCTAGTAACGGGAATAACGGTATTACGATCAATTATTTTCTCTACCAACTCACCCATTGTTTCTATACCTAAAGACAATGGCAATACATCAAGCAGCAACATTTCTTCATCAGGATTATTGCCCGCAAGCTTATCAGCCTGTTGTGCTGCACCCACCGCAACAACTTTATCTGGATCAATATTCGTTAATGGCTCTTTGCCAAAAAATTCAGCTACTTTCTCACGCACATAAGGCGTTCGGGTTGATCCACCCACCATCACTACGTTTTCAACATCTGTAGGTTCAACACCTGATTCACGAAGTGCTTTTCTACACCAAGCAATTGTCTTATTAATATGAGGTTCAATTAATGTTTCAAACTGATTTCGCGACAAAGTGATCTCAAAGTCATCAGCTTTATTCAAACGCACACTTATGTGTGCTTCTTGCTGTGTACTTAATACTTCTTTTACACGACGTGCTTCTTTCATTACACGCCTCATAAGCTGATGATCCTGTCCTGCTTGTGCATCGATCTCAACTTTCGCATGCTTTAATAGCCATACAGCAATTTCACGATCGAAATCATCCCCGCCCAATGCAGTGTCACCACCCGTTGATAACACCTCGAACACACCTCTGGTGAGTTTCAAGATGGAGATATCAAAAGTACCGCCTCCCAGATCATATATTGCCGTAACTCCTTCGGCCTTCTGGTCTAAACCATATGCAACGGCTGCCGCAGTGGGCTCATTAAGTAATCGAAAAACATTTAAGCCTGCGAGTGTTGCTGCGTCTTTAGTTGCTTGACGTTGCGCATCATCAAAATAAGCAGGTACCGTAATCACCACGCCGACCAATTCACCACCCAAAGAAAGCTCTGCTCGCTGACGCAAGTGTTTTAAAATTTCTGCAGATACTTCTACAGCTGTGACCGCTCCTCCAGCTGTATCAATACGAGGCACATTACTTTCATGACGAGTGAATTTATATGGAAGATAACCCTCTAGGGCAGTCAAATCACGTTCCGACCTACCCATTAGACGCTTTACTGAAGCGAGCGTATTCAAAGGATCGGTCGTAGCATGTGACAAAGCATTTGACCCTACAGTGACATCACCATTGGCAGAGTATCTAACTACAGATGGCAGTAAATGAACACCATCTTCATCAGCCAGTGTATCCGCCACTCCACTTCTTACGGTTGCAACCAGAGAATTAGTCGTACCCAAATCCATTCCTACAGCAAGTTTATGTTCATGCGGCGCAGTAGATTGACCAGGTTCTGAGATTTGCAACAATGCCATAATAAATTACAGTAGTTCTTCTTCAAATTGTTCTATTTTTTTGCGGACTTGATTAGTTAGCCGCTCATAAAATTGCAATTTTAATGCCGTCTCTTTTGCAACATTAAGCTCACGTTTCTCAAACTGCATAGTAAATTCTGAGATCAGCATTTGTTGTTGTGCTTTTAACTCATTTGACAATCTATCAAGCTCTTTCAAGGGATTTTGTGCATGACTTGCATCTTCTACTTGTTCATGTAGCTCCATCGTCTGCATCAAGAACGCTGCATCACTCGATGTTTCGGTATCTGCATTAAATTCTATATCACAAAGTTTGAGCAAATAATGAGAGCGCTTTAAGTCACTTTTTAAAGTTGCATAAGCTTCGTTTATAAACGCTGTAGTTTGCACAGAAATGCGGCGTTCCTGATCATTAGCGTTTGCAAACTTGTCTGGATGCCAAGCACTTTGAAAAGAGCGATACTTTTCAGATAATTGCTCTTGATCAATAATATATTTTTCAGAAAATCCAAATAGCTCAAAATAGTTTTGAGTAAGGTCAACATTCATATTTAAATTTCTTAAAAGAAGTGCTTAAAAAGTATTTGATTTTGCCACTAAGTGAAACGTATGACTCTTACGTAGCCGAACACAAGCTATAGCAAACGAGTAACAAGAGAGGAACTAATTCGAAATATCGTGGCAATTATACATTCTAAACGCTGAAACTTTCCCCACACCCACAACGATCTTTTTCATTAGGATTAGTAAACTTAAAACCCTCATTCAAACCTTCGCGAGTGAAGTCCAATTCAGTACCATCCAGGTAGACCATGCTTTTAGGGTTGATAATAACTTTTACACCCTTATCTTCAAAAACCTGATCTTCTGCTTCTAATTGATCTGCAAACTCGATGGTATAGGCCATACCAGAACAACCCGTGGTTTTAACACCTAAACGCACACCCAAACCTTTACCTCTTTTCTCGAGATAGTTTTTTACATGCGTTGCTGCACTATCGGTCAATGAAATAGACATATCATTTGCTCTGCTTTAAGCAATCTTCTTTTGTTGTTGACCATCTGCCTTAGACTTGAGATCTGTAATTGCAGCTTTAATTGCATCTTCAGCTAAAACAGAACAGTGAATCTTAACAGGTGGAAGCGCTAATTCTTCTGCAATATCAGTGTTTTTAATTTCACTTGCCTGTTCAAGCGTCTTACCTTTAACCCATTCAGTTAATAAGCTAGACGAAGCAATCGCAGAACCACATCCATAGGTTTTAAATTTCGCATCCTCAATGACACCATCATCACCTACTTTAATTTGCAATTTCATTACATCACCACAAGCAGGTGCACCTACCATACCGGTGCCAACAGTCGGGTCACCTTTCTCAAAAGACCCTACGTTGCGAGGATTTTCATAGTGATCTAACACTTTGTCACTGTATGCCATGGTTATCGTCTCCTATTATCTTATTAAATCTATTAGTAAATATTTAGTGTGCAGCCCATTCGATCGACTTTAGATCAATTCCTTCTTTATACATATCCCATAAAGGCGAAAGATCGCGCAATTTAAGAACTGCTTTTCGAATTAATTCTACTGAGAAATCAACTTCTTCGACGGTGGTAAAACGCCCTATCGTAAATCGGAGCGAGCTATGAGCTAATTCATCATCACGCCCTATCGCGCGTAATACATAACTGGGCTCAAGCGATGCACTAGTACAAGCGGACCCAGAAGACACCGCAAGATCCTTAAGTGCCATAATCAAGCTTTCACCTTCGACATAATTAAAACTTACATTCAAGTTACCTGGAATTCGTTGCTCCAAATCACCATTGATATAGATTTCTTCCATATCTTTTAAACCATTCAACAATCTATTTCGTAACATCAATATTCGTTCATTATCTGACGCCATTTCTTCTTTAGCTAATCGAAATGCCTCACCCATTCCCACTATCTGGTGAGTAGCTAGCGTGCCTGAACGCATACCTCGTTCATGCCCACCACCGTGCATTTGCGCTTCGATACGGATACGAGGCTTCCTGCGCACATACAAAGCACCAATACCTTTTGGACCATACGCTTTATGTGCCGACAAGCTCATTAGATCCACATTCATATCTTCAACATCAACAGACACTTTGCCAGGACTTTGTGCTGCATCCACATGAAGTATTATTTTACGTTCACGTGTAATTTCGCCAATTGCTTTAATATCTTGAATCACACCAATCTCATTATTTACGTGCATAATTGAGACCAACACGGTGTCATCACGAAGTGCAGCTTTTAATGTCTCTAAATCAACCAAACCATTGTCGCGCGGCTCTAAATATGTAACTTCAAAACCTTCGCGCTCAAGTTGACGACAAGTATCTAACACTGCCTTATGCTCGGTTTTACAGGTGACAATATGTTTACCATTCTTCTGATAAAAATGTGCAGCACCTTTAATAGCCAAGTTATTTGATTCGGTAGCACCACTAGTCCAAACAATTTCTTTTGGATTTGCATTAATTAACGCAGCAACATTATTGCGTGCTTCTTCTACTGCTTTATCTGCATCCCATCCAAATATATGGCTGCGTGATGCGGGGTTTCCAAAATTACCTTCTTTGGTTAAACATTCCATCATGGCTTTAGCAACACGTTCATCAACTGGTGTGGTTGCACTGTAATCTAGATAAATTGGTATGTTTACGTTTGTCACTTTTGTTTCCTTAAAAAACTTAGCTTAAATAAATATTGTTAACTGAACTCAACTCGATGCACTTGATCATTGCTACTCGAATCTTGACGATTCGCAACTTCAAGTACACTTAAATTACTCACTGCTTGAGCCAAGCTTATGTTAGAAAGATAACTTCGTATCTCTCCACTCAAATTTTCCCATAAGTCATGTGTCAAACAACGTTGATGATTTTGACAATCGGCTTTACCACGACAACGCGTTGTATCTACACTCTCATCTACAGCATCAATCACATCTGCAATCGCAATCTGTTCCGAATCCACCGCTAATGAATAACCACCACCAGGTCCGCGAGTGCTTTTCACCAAGCCTTGTTTACGTAAGCGTGTGAAAAGTTGCTCTAAATACGACAAAGAAATACCTTGTCGTTCTGCTATATCCGACAACGAAACAGGACCGGCTTGATGATGCAGTGCGATATCAAACATCGCAGTTACTGCGTATCGCCCTTTAGTGCTGAGTTTCATAGTAACCTGCCCTCGTTTTTAGCTTTGATGCTACTATAGCAAATAACCTACTAGTTCACTCAGGTATTATAGGCAGGCGCAGCCTTAAGAACACTATCCCCATGGTGATGGGCACCAGATACGATCAAACTACCTTAATAAAAACAAGGTATTAGAAGCTTTTTAATCCAACGATTTAGTTTGTCGTTTAACTTTTTGTACTGCACTCAGAATCCCGCGAAGGATATTGGTTTCTACTAATGTAGGTCGTGCACGACTATATAAGTGGCGTAAACGTCGCATTAGTAACTTAGGCTGCTTAGGGTCAAAAAACTCAATCTCATGAAGCACTTGCTGCATATGCCCAAACAAATTCTCTAGCTGTTCAACAGTAGCCAAAGGATCAGAAACTCCCTGAGCAGGTTCTTCAGTTGAGCCATTAACAAGTGCGCCATCAGAAGACCTTTTTAGAAATGCATTGTAGATCTCATAACAAATGACTTGCACAGCTGACGCTAAATTTAATGAACTAAACTCCCAATTTGCTGGAATAGTGGTTAAATAATGACATTGATCTAATTCTTCATTAGTTAATCCACTACTTTCTCGACCAAATACGATAGCCACATTTCCTTGCTCAAGCTCTTGCCACACCTTTGCACCAAGTTTATCAGGGGAAATTTCAGGGCATTGTAAACCTCGTTGACGCGCGCTAGAGCCAACAACAAAAGTACAATCCGCAATGGCTTCTTGAAGTGTTTGACACACCATGGCCCGCTCCAGTACATCTATCGCCCCCGTAGAACGCGCCCTTGCTTCTCCACTTGGAAAGTCTTCAGGATTCACCAGCACTAAATTTTCAATACACATGGTTTTAGCAGCACGTGCAGCTGCACCAATATTCCCTGGATGAGAAGGTTCAACTAAAACAATTTTGATTTGATGAGGTTTGTTCACTTTGCTTATGTAAATTGATAATTTATTTTCGAAACGACTGGAAGGTTACTTTTAAGAGTATACGTAATTTACGGGAAGTACGGTATGCTGGGTTACATATACTTACATACTAATTACATCTATTTATCATGCAAGCTACCTTAAACATTGCGATCGAAGCAGCACGTGAAGCTGGAAAAATTATTTTCCGCAATATGTCTCGTGTTCATTCACTCAATATTAAAACAAAAGAAAAAAATGATTTTGTAAGTGAAGTTGACCTGCAAGCAGAACAAGAAATCATCAATGTGATCCATCGCGTCTATCCCCAACATGGGATCCTCGCGGAAGAATCAGGATCCAGGTTTAGTGGCAAAGACGACGAATATCAGTGGATAATCGATCCTTTAGACGGTACAACCAATTTTTTGCATGGTTTACCTCACTACTGCGTATCAATAGCACTTAAACATAAAGACCGACTTGAAGTCGCGGTAATTTATGATCCATTCAAAGATGAATTATTTTGCGCTGGTCGCGGCAATGGCGCTTCATTGAATGATAGAAAAATCAGAGTCTCTAAGCTACCAAGCCTTGAGGGCGCATTACTAGCAACTGGATTCCCTTACAAAGAGAATCAAAATATCGATACCTACCTAAGTTCACTTAAAGACATCATGTTACAAACTTCAGGTATTCGACGCGCGGGTTCAGCAGCATTGGATCTTGCCTATGTTGGTGCAGGCCGCGTTGATGGCTTTTGGGAGTTTGGTTTGAATACTTGGGATATCGCTGCTGGCTGCTTAATTGTGCAAGAAGCTGGAGGATTAGTTAGTGATACAGATGGAGGCCATACATTCCTTGAAAGTGGAAACATAGTGGCTGCAAATACGAAGATTTTTCGTCAGATATTACAAAGCCTGAATAAGACTAACTTGAATATTACTAGATAGAATCTCGATCTACTCTTATACCTGACTGCCATCCTCATTAGGATTTTCGACAACTTCCTGCATGAGGTCTTCTTTACTTACGTTCAACGCTAACAATGAAGAGCTAGCCACGTAGATTGAAGAATAAGTTCCTACCAAAACACCTACGATTAAGGCAATAGAAAACGAATGAATTACTTCACCACCAAATTGAAATAGGGCCATTAACACCAACAGGGTCGTAAGTGATGTCATTAAGGTTCTAGAGAGAGTTTGATTGATAGATGTATTAATTACACCTTTTGAAGTTTCTTTACGTAACCGTCGGAAATTTTCACGAATACGATCAAATACAACAATCGTGTCATTAAGTGAGTAACCAATAACCGCTAGTAACGCGGCTAACACCGTTAAATCAAACTCAACCTGCGTTATTGCAAAAAATCCAACCACGATAATTACATCGTGAATCAGTGCTGCAACTGAGCCTAAGGAAAAACGCCATTCAAAACGTAATGCCACGTAAATTAGAATCCCAATCAATGCATAAAGCATAGCCAAGCCACCTTTGTCGCGCAATTCATCTCCCACTTGTGGGCCAACAAATTCAACGCGTCGCATTTCAGGTTTACCTGTTACTTCTAATGCTTCTAAAACATTGTTACTTAATTTGGCTTTGTCATCATCACTATCTAAAACCGGTAAACGAATCAGTACATCTTTTGCTGTGCCAAAATACTGCACGATTGAATCACCATAACCACTTGACTCCAACGCTTGTCTAACAGACACAAGTTCAACAGATTCTGAATAGCCGACTTCAACCAAGGTACCGCCGGTAAAATCTATACCTAAATTAAGCCCACGCATTACAATTGCAGCGATCGAAATTACAATCAACGTAAGCGATAATGCTAAAGCAAACTTGCGCTTGCCCATAAAATCAAGATTAATATTGTCTTTTAATAATTGCATATCTTATATCGCCAACGAAGGAGTTTTCTTATTACCGTAGTATAGATTCACTAAGGCACGTGTTCCCATTATTGCTGTGAACATTGAACATACGATGCCAATAGACAAGGTCACTGCAAAACCTTTAATTGGACCAGTTCCAAACACAAACAAAACTACTGCAGCAATTAGAGTAGTAATATTTGCATCCGCAATGGTAGACAAAGCTTTCGCATAACCTGCATGAATACTTGCCTGCGGAGAATTACCGATACGCAACTCTTCGCGGATTCGCTCAAAAATTAACACATTGGCATCCACTGCCATACCGACTGTTAACACAATTCCCGCAATACCAGGGAGAGTAAGGGTAGCGCCTGGAATTAATGACATCACTCCTATAATCAAGATTAGATTTGCTGCTAATGCGAAATTGGCTGCCAAGCCAAAAACTTTATAGTAAAGAAGCATAAAGATCATCACCAACATCAAACCAATTAAAATTGATTTTTTGCCTAACTCAATATTTTGCTTACCCAAACTTGGCCCAACTGTTCGCTCTTCTACAATTTCGACGGGAGCGGCCAAGGCACCTGCACGCAACAGTAATGATAACTTCAGTGCTTCATGGGTTGAGTCCAAGCCTTCAATTTGAAAACGCTTACTAAGTTGCTCTTGTATTCGGGCAACACTTATAACTTCTTCGCTTTTTATAGTTTTCCTGATTTTTTCGCCATCTTTATTTACCGTAATGGTTTTATTATCGATAAACACAACTGCCATGAGCTTTTTAATGTTCTCACCAGTTACTTTGCTGAATCTATTAGCACCTTGACTATCTAAAGTGATGATTGCAGCAGGCGTGCCATTCTCATCAAATCCTGAGGTGGCATTGATAACGCGATCACCAGTAAGCATTACACTGCGTTTCAATAAGATTGGATTTTTACTATCTCGCTCATAATACAAAACTGAGCCTACCGGCACTCGACCTGTCTCAGCAGCTGCAAACGGATCGTTTTGTTCGTCTACCATACGAAATTCAACCGTTGCCGTTGCACCTAAGATTTCTTTAGCTTTTGCAGTGTCTTGCACTCCAGGAAGCTGCACTACAATACGCTCTGCACCTTGCTGCTGAATTACAGGCTCAGCAACTCCCAATTCATTGACACGGTTGCGAAGAGTTTGGATATTTTGTTGAACGGCTAAAGTTTGGATTTCATTCAATGCTTCTTCACTAATCTTTGCGGTAACAAAGTAATCACCACTTTCTTCATTTTCATCAAATGCTAGCTCGTTACCATATTCAGATCGCAGCGCATCTAAACCAGCAATCCTACTCTCGGCATCTCTAAATTTAACATTTACTTGGCCATTATTTTCAGTAACTGAAAAACGTTTCTGTTTAGCTTCACGCAACGATGTTCTAAAAGAAGAAACATAATTATTAATGGCTTTATTTTTTGCAGCATCCATATCAACCTGCAATAGAAAATGCACACCACCACGTAAATCTAAACCAAGGCTCATGGGTGAAGCCCCTAAACTTCTTAACCAATTTGGCGTTGCTGGCGCTAAATTTAATGCGACAATATGCTGCCCATCTAATGTATCTTTTGCTATGTCTTGAGCTTTTAATTGCGTTTCATCATCAGAGAATCTCATTAACAACTTATTATCCTGTTGTTCTTCTCCTTGGGTAGCAATGCCGTTCTTGGCAAACGCCTTTTTAACTACATTTAAAGTTGTATCACTCAATTCACCTGATTCATGTGATATTTGAACCGCAGGAACATTAGGATACAAATTTGGTAGCGCATATAAAGCAGCTGCTGCTACGATCAATAAAATAAGCAGATACTTCCACATTGGGTAATGATTCATTGGAACCACGATCGTTTCTAAGCCTTATAGTTAATTGTTAATGAAAGTCGAATGATAATAATTCTTAAATTATTCAGTCTTGCTTAAGTGAACCTTTAGGGAGCACTTTTGAAATTGAATTCTTTTGCAGTTTAATCACAACGCCTTCTGAAACTTCAATTTGCAAAGAATTATCGCCAACCTTTGCAATTTTACCGAGCATGCCTCCGGTGGTTTCTACTTCATCACCCTTAGATAAGGAATTAATTAAATTTTGGTGCTCTTTGGCTCGTTTTTGTTGTGGACGGATAATCATGAAATACATAATGGCGAAAAAGATGCCAATAATGATGAACATGCTGGAAGTCCCACCCGCAGGTGCCGCTGCCCCTTCTGCCATGGCGTCTGATATTAAAAACATAGTTAGCTCTGACTTAAATTCGAAGCGGCGTATTATGCCACAGTCTCCGCACCGTGCGACTGATAACGGTAAAACTCTTCAACATAAGTTTGCAGCGCACCCTCAGAAATAGCTAGACGAAGCTCTCGCATCAAGGTTTGGTAATAATACAGGTTGTGTATGGTATTTAGCCTTAACCCCAAGATTTCGCCACATTTATCTAAATGCCTTAGATATGAGCGTGAAAAATGCTGGCATGTATAACAATCGCAGGTCTCATCTATTGGCTTCATATCATCATTAAAGCGACTGTTTCTAATCTTTAACACACCTTTTCGCGTATATAGGAAGCCAGTTCGTGCATTTCGAGTAGGAATCACACAATCAAACATATCAATACCTCGGCAAACGGCTTCAACTATATCGGCCGGTTTTCCAACACCCATTAAATACCTCGGCTTATCTTTAGGTAAAAAAGGCAAGGTAATATCCAACATAGCTTCTCGCTCCTGGGCCTGTTCACCTACTGCTAAACCACCCACGGCATAACCATCAAAACCAATATTTAATAATTCAGTGACCGATTGCTCACGAAGATCCGCATGCATACCACCCTGCACAATTCCAAATAATGCACCTGGATTAGAATCATGAGCCTCTTTACAGCGCTTTGCCCATCGCATCGATAGCTGCATTGAGGTTTTCGCTTGCTCATGTGTCGCGGGATGAGCTGTACATTCATCCAACACCATAATGACATCTGAATGTAAGGTCTCTTGAATTTCAATGGCCGACTCAGGACTGAGAAAAACTTTTGCGCCATCAACCGGTGACTGAAATGACACGCCTTCTTCTGACATTTTTCGCATCGCCGCCAAACTAAAGACTTGAAAACCACCAGAGTCAGTTAAAATCGGTCCTTGCCAATGCATAAAATCATGGAGACCATTGAACCGCTCAATCACCTGCATACCCGGTCGCAACATGAGATGAAAAGTGTTACCTAGAATCATCTGCGCACCCAAACCCTGCAATTCTTCTGGGGTCATTGCCTTTACTGTTCCATAAGTGCCTACCGGCATAAAGGCAGGTGTATCGACCTCACCACGAGCAAATGTTAACTGCCCTAGCCTAGCATTCCCATCTGTTGCAGCAACCTTATATTCCATATTTGATTTTCATTTTATGTTTTATTGAATACTTTCTATGAACATCGCATCGCCATAACTATAAAACCGATACTTCTCTTTCACTGCATGACGATAAGCAGACATCATTGTTTCGTATCCTGCAAATGCACTGACTAACATAAGCAAGGTAGATTTGGGTAAATGAAAGTTTGTGATCAATCCATCGATTACATTAAACACAAATCCAGGATAAATAAATAAACTCGTATCCATCTCACAAGCTTCTAAGTTTCCACTCTGTGCTGCAGACTCTAATGCTCTAACAACTGTGGTACCTACAGCAATCACCCGCCCTCCTTGTTGTTTACATTCAGCAACTTTTCCACATAGTTCCTGTGTAACAATTATTTTTTCGGAATGAATCTGATGAGATTTTATATCATTTTCGCGAACTGGTTGAAATGTACCCGCGCCCACATGCAAAGTAATATTCGAAGATTGAATACCTTTTAGTTGTAAAGCAGCTAAAATTTTTTCATCAAAATGCAAGCCCGCAGTTGGAGCGGCAACTGCACCTAAATGTTTGGCAAAAACTGTTTGGTAACGTTCATTATCCTTCTCATCTGGACTACGTTGTATATATGGAGGCAATGGCATGCATCCGTGATCTTGCAAATAACTTCTAATATTTATGTCTTCATCGAATACCAAAACAAAAAAATCATTATGTCTACCTTGCACAACCGCTTTAACTTCTTGCGCAAAATAAATCTCAGTACCGACTTTCGGACTTTTACTTGCTTTTAGCATAGCCCACACAACATTTTGACTAACGATTCTTTCCAATAAGAACTCAACTTTTCCACCAGATGCCTTTTTTCCAAACATGCGGGCAGGAATAACTTTAGTATCATTTAGTACCAAGAGATCTTTAGGCCTTAATAACTGCAAGATGTCAGAAAAATACAAATCATTAAACGATTGTGACTGAGCACTAAAATGCAATAATCGACTAGCTGTTCGCTCAGGCAATGGCTGTTGCGCAATAAGCTCTTCCGGAAGATGGTAATCAAACTGTTCTAAGTTCATAACTGAATTCAGTGCGTCTTATTTAATTATTGTTTTGCCAAGTACTTGCTAGCTTAGCAATTTGCGATACACTAGTCGCCGATTAGTGAAAGACTTGCCGGGGTGGCGGAACTGGTAGACGCGCCGGATTCAAAATCCGGTTATGG
>CALAJL010000017.1 GCA_937922735.1 uncultured Gammaproteobacteria bacterium
TGTAAACCTTCTAGGCTTATTCGTCACACATGCCAAGGTATAAGACTGCTCACGTAACGCTGCCAAGCCTTCTAATGCACCTGGATACATTGCACTTTCTACATTGATATGATTATCGTAGATATCAAAAAATAATTTATGCGCCTGCTTAAATAATTCAGCCGGTGGTTCGCCATCCAGTTGTCCAGTCAAAGCGCGTTTAATGAGACGCCCTGCACCATTTCCAATCCAGTCTCTTACTTGTGCCAAACTTCGTGTAGGAAAATTTAATTGCTGCAACATTTTGTTCATGCTGATCGCAATATCCGGCGCACTGTCCACCAAAGTACCATCTAAATCAAACATGACGCATCGTGTTTGCGTCAACCCATCAGCTACTGTATCGGTATTCAAGCTAAAGTATTCTTACTATATAAAGCACTAATAATAAAATTGATGAGACAAATATCAGGATGTCACATCAATATTAACTAGACAATTGCTCACGCATTTTAGCAATAGTACCTTGATAATCTTGAGTGTTAAAAATTGCAGAACCCGCAACAAAAGTATCCGCACCAGCAGCTTTTATTTCAGCAATATTATCAACCTTAACACCACCATCAATTTCTAATCGAATAGGTAAATCCGACTGGTCGATTATTTTTCTGGCTTGCCGCAATTTGTTTAATGCTGCAGGAATAAATTTTTGACCGCCAAATCCTGGGTTAACTGACATCAGTAACACCATATCTATTTTATCAAGGACATATTCCAGCTGGTCCAAGGGAGTTGCAGGATTAAAAACTAGTCCTGCTTTACAACCTTGGTCTTTAATAAGTTGCAGGCTGCGATCAACATGTTCAGAAGCCTCAGGATGGAAGGTAATATAACTCGCACCAGCCGCAGCAAAATCTGTAATCATTTGATCAACCGGTTTGACCATTAAGTGCACATCAATAGGCGCTTGCACTCCATAATCACGCAATGCCTTACATATAACTGGACCAAACGTGAGGTTAGGCACGTAGTGATTATCCATCACATCAAAATGGATAATATCGGCACCTCCTTCCAATACAGCATTCACTTCTTCACCAAGACGTGCAAAGTCGGCAGATAAAATAGAGGGGGCTATCCAGTCCATTGTCGAGTTTGTTGACATGTTTTCACTATATTTGACTAAAATAAGGCTCGCACTTTAGCTTATCAGCATGTAATTTGCAGCAAAGTTACAGTAAACTTTGCGTTGAAGTAGTCAATTTCTATCTAACCTAGAAAATAACTTAATTATCAAGCCCAAGGAGAGATCACAATAATGGACTTACAGCCGTATTACTTCCCTGCTGCCATTGCAGCTCATTTACTTGCTTCCGTGATCTGGGTTGGAGGAATGTTTTTTGCCTATATTTCACTTAGACCAGCTGCTGCAAAAGCATTGGAAATGCCACAACGACTAAAGCTATGGAAAAGAACTTTGTCTAGCTTTTTCTTCTGGGTATGGGTTTGCGTAATCACGCTCCCTGCAACCGGATACTGGATGATCATCAGCCATTATGGTGGCATGGCAAGAGTAGGATGGCATGTTCATCTCATGCAAGTAATCGGCATCATTATGATTTTAATTTTCTTGCACGTATTCTTTTCACCCTTCAGACGTATGTGTAAAGCTGTGAAGCAAGAAAACTTTCAACTTGCAAGTGAGAACCTTGCGCAAATTCGCAAGTTTATTGGGATTAATTTATTACTAGGTGTGATTGTCGTTATTATTGCAGGTGGCTTGCGCTATATAGCAATCTAAATACTATCCAAACCACCTACAATTTATCTGTTTATGTAATTATTACTCTTTACAACCAAGTGAAGCGTAATAAGCAGCTAGATTAGCCATATCATCATCACTTAAGTTCGCAACCATTGGTGCCATCTGAGCATTTACTCTAGTGCCATCTTTAAATGCTTTAAGTTGTGCTATCAGATACTGTTCCTTCTGACCCGCCAAGTTTGGCCAAATAGGTGTAGGACTTATACCTTCTCCACCATGGCATGCTGCACAAGTAGCAGACTTGGCTTTTCCAGCCTCGACATCCCCTGCATGACTGGCTACTGCAAAAAGAGATAAACATATAATGCATACAATGCTTGCTAACTTTTTCATTATCTTGCTCCGCTTTAGTTACTAATGTCGTTACGTTAGATAACCCATAAACTTTAATAGTTCATGGACATATCGATTTTGACAATATTTTACGCTCCTAAAATACTACCTCTATATTGTATCGGGAGTATTAACACGAAGATTTCGGGTTACGTACATGAGCACTATCAACACAGATAATAACAGCATCGTACCCATTAATAATGCGTAGTCTTCTAACTGCAACAGTGAATATAATACTGCGTACAGTGCAGATAATAAGACAAAAATTACACCTGCCCTTGGCCAATTTTTAAGTGCAGTGCCTGTATATATACTTATTAGTCCAATATTTATTGTCGCCGCCACTACATATGCAGTTAAGAATACCGTATGTTCTGCAATCGATAGCAGCACCAAATAAAATAAGGTTAATGCGACACCTATTAATCCATACTGCACATAGTGCAAACGAGTTTTAGTGGTAAGTTCAAATATCAAGAATGTAAGGAACGTTAGACCAACAAATAAAATTCCATACTTCACCGCACGGGTAACCTTAGAATATAAAAATACTGGTTCAAACAAATCCACACCGGCTGTAAATTCACTCAAATGATAGTTATTGTTTCCGTAAACCCAAGCTTGTGGATAGTTACGCGCTAAATGCGGAATCATCCAAGATGAAGTAAATCCATCTGCGGTTATTTCATAATTCGCCGGCAAGGTCATACCCTTAAAGCTTGGATGCGGCCAGCTCGATGTCATATTCACATTAGTATTTTCACCAAATGGCGCAAAGCGAAA
>CALAJL010000018.1 GCA_937922735.1 uncultured Gammaproteobacteria bacterium
GATTCTTGGGTGAACTATTGGCGTTCAGGTCAAAACAGTTGGGTGGGGTGGAATGCTCCTAATAATGGAGTAGGTCGTGGCGCTAAAGAACTAGGAATGGAGCTGGCTCTTACACGACAGTTCTCAGAATGCCAAGTTAAAAAAGCATTTGAAAAGGTTTGTCACCGCAGCCCTAACGGTGCTGCAGATGTTCAAGCCGTTACAAATATCGCAAATATTTTTGAAGCAAATAACCGCAGCATGAAACGAGTCTTTGCTGAGACGGCTGCTTACTGCATGGGTAACTAAAAATGTTGCTCAACGAATTAAGTATGCCAATTAGGAGAAATGTTATGAGTCAGAATAATATTCTATTTATTAACAAGAATGCACTTCGTATGATTTGTATGATCTTGTTAGCTGTTGCTCTTACTGCCTGTGGTGGCGGAAGCAGTGACGGTGGTTCCGATGGTGGAACACAATCTACAGCTGGGAATACTGGTGGTAACACCGGTGCAAATCCAGGTGATCCAACACCAAATCCTGTAGATCCAGGTGATCCTATGCCAATGCCTGTAGATCCTGTAGATCCTGGTAATGGCGGAGCAAATGAACAAGCATTATTTGCAGCAACTCTACATCCCGTAATTACTAACCCTAATTACACATGTGGACTTTGTCATAATGGTACTAATATTCAGGCAATTCCATTTGCCGTAGCAGATGTAGCTGCTTCATATGCAGTAGCGAATCCATTGAAAAATTTAGCAGTACCGACACAATCTAGTCTTTATCAAAGGCCTCTCACTAATCATAACTGTGGTGCAATGTGTGCAGATATAGCCGCTGACGTATTACAAGCTATCAATGCTTGGGCAGCACAATCTACTGCTGGTGGTAATAACGGTGGCAATAACGGTAATGTACTAGCAAGTGCTACTACGAACTTCTCACAAGTAGTTGAAGGAAGTATCCCACGAGCAGATGCTAATATGATTACACTATTTGCATTTGGTGAAGGCGTTGGTAATACAGCTTCCGGCACAAGCAATGTTGGTGCTGATATAACATTAAACCTAGAAGGTACCGAGTGGGTAGCTGAAGGTGGATTAAGAAATGTTGATGGTAAAGCACAAGCATCGTTAGCGGATAGCCAAAAATTATTTAACCTGTTATCCGGTGGAAATCAGTTCAGCGTTGAAGCATGGGTCATACCAGAAAACCTGACTCAAACTGGACCCGCAAGAATTGTTTCTTATTCAGTTGATACGGGTCGACGAAACTTCACGCTAGGTCAGCAAGTTGATCAATATGACTCACGTGTTCAAACTATTAATTCAGGACCAAACGGTAGTAACCCAGCAGCTCGTACTGAAGACATAGTTACGACTGAGTTAACACATCTTGTGATGACGTATGACAATATGTCAGGTGGACGTAAAATATACGTTAATGGACAACTAGCTGTAGAAGAAGCAATTCAAGGCGACATGTTGAATTGGCAAGATGACAATTTATTTGTTCTTGGTAATGAAGTAACTAACAATCGTTTATGGAAAGGCGTCTTCAAGATGGTAGCGATCCATAATGTTGCATTAAATGGTGCTCAAGTAGCCCAAAACTTTGATGCAGGTGCCGGTGCGGTAACCTCACTTAGGTTTGATGTAGCAAGCATACTCGGTGCACCAGGTTATATCGAAATGCAAGCATATGAGGTTGATCCATTTGCATATGTATTCGCACGACCTAAATTGGTTAGTGATGTAACAGGTGTTGCGGTTAAAAACATTCGCATAGCGGTCAATAACAATGTACCTCTTGCAGCACAAGCATTCCGTAGAGTAGATACCATGGTAATGCAGTCAGGACAGGAAATTTCACCTTTAGGTGCGTTAATTCCGTCTGACCAAGGTATGAATCTAGACCAATTTAGTCTTCAATTTGAAGTGCTTGGTGGTCAGACAGGTTCTACAGAAAGCATAGCGCTACCAACTCCGCCTGTACCTCCAGCAGATGTGCCAGAGCCAGATGTAGGTGTTCGAACTTTCTCACAAGTGCATGACACCATGGCAGCATTAACTGGAATTAGTCAGGGTGACCGAGATGTTCGTGATCGCTATGACATGTTGCGTGATCAACTTCCACCTACTGCTGATGCATTAGGCTTCGGTTCAGCACAACAAATTGCTATCCAGCGACTAGCGACTACTTATTGTGGTGAAGTTGTTGGTAACAATAATAATAATCGTTGCAGAAACTTCTTTAATGACAATAACTGTGCAATTGCTGCAGGTGAAAAAGATGCAATAGCAGGGACTGTATACGACAAAATCATAGGTAATAACTTGGTAAACCAACCTGAGCGAACAGCTTCTATAGCTGCATTAGTAGGCATCATGGATGCTGAAAACTGTGCAAATGGATGCACAGGTGCTGCAGGTCGACAAGTATTACAAGCTGTATGTACTGCTGCGTTAGCAAGTAGTGCAGTAACAATTAACTAAGGCTAGTGAGGTAACAAGCAATGGCAAAATACAGAGAGCAATATCGACGAGCGCAAGAGGCACATCAGCAGATGGAGCAGCGCATCGAAGAATCATGCCGACGTACCGGTCATGGTAGACCTGTTACCCGCAGAGAGTTTCTTGGAAGAGGACTCATTGCAGGCACTAGCACGGTACTTCTACCAAGTTTAGGTATGATGGTGAACAGAGCACATGCTGCCTGCGAAATTGGTGATGCAGTAGCGGGTGGCCCACTTGGTGCAGGGAAAATTCCTTTCCTAGCAATTGACCAAGGAGGCGGTGCAAACATCGCGGGTTCTAATATCATGGTTGGTGGTGCAGGTGGCCAAACTGATTTTTTACCTGATGATGCTTATGAAACATTAGGTTTACCATCCGCTATCAGTCCTAGTAACGTAGGGGTTAATACGGATTTTGGTTTAGCGATGCATCCAAATAGTGCTCTATTACGTGGTATGCAAGACAAGACTAGTGCTGCAACACGTGCAAACGTTAATGGCACGATAATCCCAGCCCGCTCAGAAAACGATACAGGGAATAACCCACATAACCCAATGTATGGTATCGCGCGTGCAGGTGCTAATGGCGAGTTTGTAGTATCTACAGGTACAAGGAATTCAGAATCGGGCGGTCGATCAAGGGCTCCAGATTATATGATTTCTGCTGAATTAGGTCCGACACGTGTTAGTAATCGCAATGAGGCCGTTGGTCTTAGTGGTGGTGAAGCGGATGGATTTCCAAGTGCAACTGTAGCGACAGCTACACAGATTTTAGCTCAACTTAAATTGGGTGCAATTGATGAAGCGACTGCTACAGAAGAATTGATTCAATGCGGTTATGACAAGAGTCTAGCAACATTTGGTTCGCCAATTCTTCCATCAGATCTAGATCCAGAAGCGGATGCTATTCTTACTAATATCTTTCCTAATGGCGAGATTAGTAATGATGGTGACTTCCGTAAGGCCGCAGCCACTATGAAAGTGATTGTAAATGGCTTCGGAGGTGTTGGTACTATGGAGTATGGTGGTCGCGATTATCACCAAAACCCAAGACCTGAAACGGATGGCAAGGACTTTAAAATTGGGCAAATATTAGGTGCATCATTAGAATATGCCGCACAGCTTAATAAACCTTTGATGGTTTACTTATTCAGTGATGGTGCGGTTGTTGCTGATCGAAATAATCCAGAAGATGACGGTAATGGTACTACCAAGTTCCGTTGGCGCTCGGATAATTCACAAAGAGCATCAAGTGCAATCTTTGTATATAGTCCAAATAATACCGCTGCTGCAATCATGCGTAATGGTGCAGCTTCCCAACAACTTGGCGCATTTAAGACAGATGGTACTATTGATACCAATTCTAGTCCTTATGCTAACAGCGTAGTTACACTGGCTGAGCTAGTTGTGCTCAATTATTTAGCATTACATGGTGAAGCAGGTAATTTTGCTGGTGCATTAGGTAACCCAACACTAGGTGCAAATCCTGGTATGGAACATATTGCATTCAATAGCATTGTTTAATTAAACAATACAAAGCAGCCTTCAATAGACGGGACAATCGCATGATTGTCCCGTTTTTTTATGTTTGGTGGTGTTAAAACGACAAGAAGCGTGACATTTCATCAGTGAGTTAGGACAATAGCGTTCAATATAATTCACTTATTCATAACAATATTGAGTAATTCACAAGCATCACTAAAAACTAAGCATTCTGAATCAGCACATAGAGTTTTTCAGGAGAATTTTACGTGCCCAGCGTGTTGTCGTGAGAATGCCTCTATGATTGATATGATCCATGGTGAGGGAATGCAATGTGATCAATGTGAAACGATATATCCTTTATATAAAAATGGTGAGCACAACCTCCCTTGGTTATTTGAGCATCCAGAACTAAATTTACTCGAATGGACAGCGCGATTAAATGGTTTTCTTCACCTTAATCAACAATCACAAATACAACTAAAAGAAGCTCAAAAAGATAAACGATTAAGTAAAACTAGCATCAAACGCATTGCAAAATTACTTGCATCAAAAAACAAACAAGTAACACAAATTTTAGAGATTATTTCTCCTCTAAATCTACAGCAATATAATGTAGAACAAATAAATAGTTCAGTTAATGCTTTGCAATCTAAAATTCCTAGTATTCAAGGGTTAACTAGTTATTACGATAATATTTTTCGTGATTGGTCATGGGATAACGGTGAAAACGAACAAATGCTTGCTGCTGTAACCGATGTAATACCAAAGGATGTGAAGTTAGGTAAAGTCCTAACTATTGGGGCAGGGGCAGGCAGGCTTTCCTACGATATTCATGAAAAATACTTACCGGAATTTTCAGTACTATTAGATATAAATCCTCTATTGTTATTAGCAGGATCTAATGTGATTCAAGGAGATTCGTTTTCCTTGAATGAATACCCGATAGCTCCGATCAATAATAATTCTTTTGTTACAGAGCAGTTATGTAAGGCACCAAATGCAATTAATGAGAATATCTATTTTATGTTTGCAGATGGAATGAATCCTCCAGTGAAAAATAATAGCTTTGACACGGTAATGACTCCTTGGCTGATAGATATCATTCCGCAAAATTTACGAGATTATATTCCTAGAATAAATGCAAGCATTCCTGTTGGTGGAGCTTGGATAAATACAGGTTCGCTTGCTTTTTCTCATAAACAAGCATCTTGGTGCTATAGTGAAGAAGAAGTTGTCGAGTTAATCGAGAAAAGTGGCTTTGAAATAATATCAAGTAAGCGTTCAACAATAGATTATATGCATTCACCACTAAGTGCTCATGGTCGTATGGAAACTGTTTTTTCTTTTTATGCGAAAAAAATAAAAAATGTAGTGGTTCCGCCAAAATATGATTATCTTCCTAAATGGATAAAATCGACTTCAACACCCATTCCAAAACAATATGAACAAGAAATAGAGTCATCTCAACATCTACTTCAAGCACAGGTATTAGGTGCAATAGATGGCGAAAGAAGTATTGAACATATTGGTGATTTACTTGCCAAACAATACAACCTACCCATAGCTGAAGCACGGCATGCGGTTAGGCGTATATTGGTTGACTTTTACGAAAATAATTAACTTAATACAACATAACTTAAAGAGATACATGATAATGAAGATATTTATTGCCGTCATATTAATAATTACTAGCTTCAGTGCTATAGCTGACTCATATGATGATGATCTAAAAACATTATTTGAACTGACTGGTGTTAAAAATAATTATGCTAGCTTAAATAATGTGATCATTAATCAAATGCAAACAGGTTTTTTTCAATCTGCAGAACAAAATATTGACGCCAAGTCATTGACAGAAGAGCAGAGAAAACAAGTCGGAGAATTATTGAAATCTAGATTTACTGATATGATAAATGGCTATCAAGCCTATATAGCTGAAAAAATGCCGTATGAAGCGGTAGAAAGCGAAATTTATATGCCGTTATATAAAGAAACGTATACCCATGACGAAGTGAAAGAGCTTGTAAGTTTTTATAGTTCTCCAGTGGGTAAAAAAACGATTGAGTTTTCACAGAAAATACCTGAGCAAGCGGCTAAAAAGTCAGCTGAAAAATACGATTCAGTGATTAGTGACTATGTGAAAGGTGAAATCAGCAAAAATATAAGTTTAGTCAAAGATGACATGGCTTCTAAAGGTATAAATTAAACGTACTAAAATGTATCGACCAACTATCTGCCTCAATAACATTTAGCGATAAGCAGTAATAGGTTTGAGTCAACAAACTAGTCATTTGCTTGTTTCAGATATCAACATTCAAGTTGTTAGAAAGAATGTAAAGAATATCAACTTTTCAGTACGCGCTTCTGATGGACGCGTGCGTGTTTCAGTGCCAAAAAATTTATCTGATCATGAGCTTCGCGTAGCGATTTCTTCGAGAATTGGCTGGATAAAAAATAAAGCTCAATCTATAAAAAGTCGTCCAAAAATCTTAGCACTTACCTATACATCAGGTGAAAAAATAAGCTATTTAGATCAAGAATATACATTGAATGTGTTGGAACAATCTGGTGCACCACATGTAGTAGAGACGTCTGCAAATAGACTGCAGATGAATATTCGTAGTAACACATCAGTTGAACATAAAGAAAAGATATTATACGAATGGTATCGAGCTAAAATTAAAGAACAGATTCCTGTTCTAATAAGTAAATGGGAACCTATCATAGGTGAAAAAGTATTTGATTGGGGAGTTAAAAGAATGAAAACGCGTTGGGGAACGTGCAACATTCCAAAAAGACGTATTTGGTTAAACCTTGAGTTAGCTAAAAAATCAGCAACATGTTTAGAGTATGTTGTGGTTCATGAGATGACTCATTTACTAGAGCGCAATCATAATGCACAATTTAAACGATTATTAGACGAATTTCTGCCAGCTTGGCGAGAAATAGAAAAAGACTTAAATGCCACACCAACTTATAAATAAAAAAGATAGTAAATCTATTTAACTCGTTAAATTTACTAGAAAGAATAACAATATATGAAATTAGTATATTCAGTATTTATTATCACTCTACTTGGCGTTAGTAGTTGTGTAGGTATTCCATCTAATATCACACCCGTAAATAATTTTGAGTTAAACCGTTATCTAGGAACATGGTATGAAATAGCACGATTAGATCATTCATTTGAACGCGGATTGGAACAAGTTACAGCAGAATATTCCTTACGAGAAGATGGTGGAGTTGCTGTTAAAAACCGAGGCTTTGATGTGGACAAGAAAGAGTGGAAAGAAGCGATTGGGAAAGCATATTTTGTCAATGATGAAGACAAAGGACATCTAAAGGTTTCATTCTTTGGGCCATTTTATGGCTCATATATAATCTTCGAGCTGGATCATGAAAATTATCAATATGCATTTATTTCAGGCCCTAATTCAAAATATTTATGGTTATTATCTAGAACCCCAAAAGTAGATCAAAAATTATTAGATTACTTTAAAGAAAAAGCTAATAAATTAGATTTTAATACAGACGAGCTAATTTTTGTTAAGCAAATTCAAGAATAAAATTATCATAGTCAATAAAAATTAAAATTTATAATGTACCAATCAAAGCAATATAATTTATTGCATTCTGTTGATTTAATTACAAGAATTAAATGTTGTTATCTTTACGTCTATAATATTTAAATATCGATACGCGTAATGCATATAATACAATTAGTGTATCCACACTTATTGATAATGCAGTGAAATTAAGTCAACAAATAAGCCGTTCTCGATAACTCTGAATTATTTATTTCTGTAGTACTTGTTCAACTAAATAATGCAGTGATTTCTATGCTAGTGTTAGTGAAATATATAGTATTTTAATTAAATAATATTATGTTATGACACTATAAGTTATAACACACTACGCATTTGTATTGGAGTCACTGGTATGAAAAACTCATTGTTAATCACGATGTTAATGATTGTATTTTTAATTGCTAGTCAAAGCTGTAAGACAAAAGAAGAAGCAGCTGCAAGTAAGGCATTAAATTCAGCTGAACAAGGTGCAGCGATAGGGCAATTAAAACTTGGCAAGATGTATGCTGCAGGTGAAGGTGTAGAGCAGGACATTATATATGCTCATATGTGGGTGAATGCTGCAGTGAGTCAAGGGTTAGGTGATTCTGCAACTGACTTTAAAAGCCAACTAGCAAATAAAATGACTGCATCGGAAATCGAAACAGCAGAAAATTTATACATACAATGCAAAAAGAAAAGTTATAAAGATTGCTAGGAAAAGCTATAGCCATCACACCTAAGAAAATCATCCTTAGTATTTAGCGGAATAACACGTCCATCTGTTTTATGTTTTTGTATATTTCTTAATTTCGGCGAGATCTGTAGTGATGTGTACACATTTTGTTTGTAGTTTGAAAGTCGTATACATAATTTGTCTGAATTCATTGAAATCTAATTTGCCAAGATAAATTATCCACGTTGTATATTAAAGTATAAAAAATATTTGAACAAAAAAAACGCCCTTGATGGGCGTAGTAATATTAATAACTATAGCATTTCTGCAGTAAATCTTATCTTAACATTAAGAAGGACATAGCTAGGTTCATGTAACTATGTCCTTCCTTGAATGTAAATGCTTCTGAAATACTTATCTGCCGTATACATCTATGCCAGGAAGAGGGCGATGATATTGAACTACTTCAGCATACTTATTGGCTGCTGCAGTTATTCCCTTATCTGCATCACACGGAACACCTGCTTCTTGAGCTGACTTTAGGAATGCGATGGAAGCCATGAGTGCATGTTGTGGATGAATACCACCAGTTGCACATAGGCGCCAACCCATATCCGGATAACCAGGTATAGCCGCAGCTTCTACTGCATGCTTGTAGTACATAATCATAAGTACTTCGGCGATTTCTTTTTCGCCATAACCTTCTGGACATCTAATTGCTGTTACAGCATTAGAGGCCAGACTCGGATCTTTCGTTACCAAATCAAAACCGGCAGCTCCTACCGCAGCACGATACACATCTGAACACTCTCTGTGACGATCACAGACCCGATCAATACCTTCGATGGCAATTGAATCCAACGCCACCGCAAATTGAGAGTAATTACTTGGCGTTTCAATATGCAAGCCATGCGTATCCATCGCTTCAATGATTTTGCCAAGGTTCAAGTAATGTTGTCCTAGTGCCATTCCAGAAGCTTTTAACAGTTTTTCAGATTCTTGAATTCTCTCCACTGCTTTAGGGCTAATCGTAATCATTCCAATACTTGGCGTACCCATCATGCCTTTTTGACTACAGCCAACTAGCATATCGATGCCCATTTCTGCCATATTCACTGGCATGCTGCCAATGGAGGAAATACCATCGATCACAACCAGTGCAGGATGATTGAGTTCTTCCAACATGTCATGAATCTTCTTCGGATGGATGGTTACACCTGCTGCCGTTTCATTTTGTGGAGCCATTACCATCTTGATCTTATGATCCGTGTCTTTTTCTAACAGTGCTTTGCACTTAGCGTATGGCAAG
>CALAJL010000019.1 GCA_937922735.1 uncultured Gammaproteobacteria bacterium
GATATTATGTTTTCACCAGCTTGTTTGAGTAAATCATCTGCTAGACTTGTTGATATACGCAGTGATTGCTCTGAAATATTTTCCTCAGGCTTAACAACGCTATCTATAGGTGTATTTTCTTCAGAATTGAGGTCAGCTTTAGTTTGATTTTTGGAGCTTTGACTATTGTTATTTAAAGAATCATTTTCTTTTGGGATGCCATTTTTATCAATATAGTTTGCCCAGTTTAATACCTCTTGTAATACTTGCATTGTATCTTTTGGAGCATTGCCCATGCCATGTAGATGTTCTGACATTTCTTCCAAACAGTCAGAAGCATCCTCTATCACATTATGTAATGCCTGAGTAGGTTTTTCATGCTCTTTTAATAAAGCTTCTAAGATATCTTCTAAATGATGGGTTAGATTAGCAAGACCTTGTATACCAACAGTATTGCCAGCCCCTTTTAATGTATGTGCTATACGCTTAGAAACTTCCAATTGTGTAAGGTAGTCATCACTCCTTAAATTCTGTACAGCAAGCGAAAATTCTGCAGTTTGTTCAGGAAGATCTTGTAACAGACTATCAAACAGTTCAATGGGAACATCTTCAGGTTTATTTAGATCTATATCTTCAAGTTTTGCTTCATGAATACGATCAGGTGTATGACTGTTATCAACCTCTACTTTTGAAGAATGAAAAGCTTCTTCAAAATTCTTTTGTTCGACAGGCGATAATTGCACTGGCCAACAATCTAGATTCAAATAATCAAGTGCAGCTAATATATAGTCAGAATCATCTGGTGCGAATAAATAGGCTTGTATAATTTCTGGCCAAAATAAAAAATCTTCTATTAATCTGTGAAACTGTTGTATATCATTTTTTTGTATATGATTCAGTATGACGTTAATTTGCTTACAGAATTTTTTTAATCCTTGTAAGCCTATCATTTCTGCTGCAGAAGCAATGCGGTCAAGTTGGTCTAGTTGGGTATCAATTTCATCATTTAGTTTTGATTCAATGATCTCATTTGAATTCTTGAGCTCTGTTAGTCTTATCGTATTTTGTTCTTGTATATCAATAATTTCAGCATTAATTAAACCTAAAAACTCTTTTTGCTCCTCATTCAATGCCGGATTATTTTCAACAATATTGTCAGGTGTTTGTTGTTCTTCCTCTGGAAAAACTAAATCATCACTCTGAATATCAAGGTCTTTAGGTGTATAGCTGATTGGCCAATCTTCATCTTTTAGAAATTCTATAAGACCTTGCTTGGTTTCCTCATCTTTGTGATTAGTTATAAATTCACTTAAATAAAATGGCCAAGCACAAATTAATTCAATTTGCTTTGTTGTTATTCTAGACTCATAGAAATTAATGAGATTGTTCAGAAATAACATACATATATCAGCAATATCACTATCGTTGGTGTTATTGGCATCATCATTAATTAGATTAACTGCCATATCAAATTCGAGCAAAAGCTCATTTATAGCATTCGAATCTTGATTCGATTCTAGAGACCAATTTTGTACGAGATTGTTTAGTGCGGTTAACTGCTGTAGTTTAAATTGCATATTATCTACCATAATTAATTTAGCTATCTTTAAATTTGGTAGTTAAGCATTAGCTACTTTAGTGCTGGCATCCATATTATTGGAGTCTTGCTCATTTAATACTTTATCTATTTCAGGGATATCTATGTTTTTGATAGATTTAGCAGTTTGTTTATTATCACTTTCAGGAAGCTTAAATGTTTGGATAGTAGATAGTAATCGTTTTGAGTATTTAACAAGATTATTTGTACTTGTGATCTGAGTGTTTAGATATTTATCAGTCTTCCTTGTGCTTAATACAATTTCTTTAGATTGTTCTACAAGCTCCAAGTTAACTTTGGCTTGATCTTTAGCACTTACTGTAATTCTTTCTACGGCTTTCACTAAGTCTTCTGTTGATTCCTCCGTCAGTCTCATCGCTGAACCAGCAGCTTCAGCAAGTTTTGTACCATCAGCAACCTGACTAATCGCTTTGCTCATAGCGGTGACTGTGTCATTGGTTTCGGCACGAATATTGTTCACTAACGAACCAATCTCAGTGGTTGCTTCTCTAGCACTTTCTGCAAGTCTTTGTACCTCATCCGCAACGACGGCAAATCCTCTACCTGCTTCACCTGCCGATGCTGCATGCATACTGGCATTAAGTGCCAGAATATGTGTTCTTTCAGCAATGCTATTAATTAGATTAACAATACCTGTGATCTCTTGTGAACGTTCACCGAGACGCTTGATCCTCTTTTCAGTTTCTCGAATAGTGTCGCGAATACTATTAATTCCATCAACCGAACGGTTTACTGCTGTCAGTGCATATTGAGTGTTTTGTAGGGCATTATCTGCTCGTGTGTTAGCATCTATGGCATCTGATGAAATTTTATTCATCTTGGTAGAGGATTTATTTAGTTCATTAACAGTATTTTCAACCTGATGCCGCTCTCTTTCAGCTACAGACATAACTAAGTTTGACTGTTTTTGCACAAGCTTAGATACACCTGCCACATAAGTTGAAATATTCTTTACGTCACTTAATGCTCCTGCTGTTTCTTTAGTGAGTAGATTTAATGAGTCGCCTACCGCACCGGTAATATCCTCAAAAACAGGTACTTTGACGGTGAAATCTTTCCTGCCTAATTGAGCAACAGCTTTAATTAATTCAATCACTGAATCATTTAGTTGTTCATTTTCTTTTTCAGATTCAGAAAGCTGTGCAACTTTTTCATCTAATAATTTATCGAACGAGGCGGATAATTCACCTAATTCATCTTTTTGTTTCGACTGAACTCTGGCAGTTAGATTGCCTTCATTAACTGCATGTATAGTATTAAGTAAATTATTAATTGGTTTTCTAATCGAGTCACCAAAGAAGTATAGTAATGAAGAAATTAATGCAGCAATTGCAATTAATAAAATTGAAACAATAATAGTCGTATATAAGGTATCTTTTTCTAATGCTGATTGATTTTGCGAAATACTTAATTTGGATGATTGCCCCATTTCATCAAACATCGGGCCCAACATAAAGTCGAATAGCTCTGTGTATTCATTAGCGCTACGTTTGCTGGAAACAATTTCATCAATAATCGAAGTATAATTATTAATTTTATTTACTAAGAAACTTCTATCCCTCGTGCTTAGCGATGTGTTGTTTAATTCATTTTTAAGATTCTGGGCCTCAATCTTTAAATCTTCAAATGATTCTGTTAAATCAATAGACTGTAAAATATGATTTTCATTCGAACGTAATCTAGCTATTGAAGAGAATAGCTTAGGATTAGACTCAGATTTAGCGTTGGTTTCGATTGATCTAATCGATTCATTAGCTTTTAAACGCAGTCCTTCAGTATTGGTAAAGCCAACAAGCTGATTAAATTTTACGATATCAGCAAATGAAGTTTTATAGTTTTCAACGACAGAAGAGGCTTGCGTCACGAGATTATTAATATAATCTGTAGGCATTTGAATATCGTTAATGATTATCTCTTCTGATATGGTCGCATCAATTCTTTTACCTAATGAGCGCAAGCTCTCCATGTTTTCTTCAAGTAATTGGATATGTTCAGCATGATTATCTAACGGTGCATTGTTATAAGTTTGTCCTGTAGAAGCAGATATGCTCAATAAAAAATCTTTTTCATAACGTCTGACCTTGAAATAATTTTTTTGTGCTTCGCTTGTAAGTTGACCATATTCAATAAATAGATTAGTGCGTTGAGTAGATTCTTGAGCATTATTTACAATGAACCAATATGTAGCAGTAATTGCGATAAAGCCAGCTGCTACAGTTATAAAAAGTATGGTTAACTTTTTATTTATTGATATATTTGATATTAAATCTGCATTAATCATAGTGTGATTCCTAGTTAATTATTCTGCATAGTAGTAGTAATGATTAGTGAGTTATAGATTGAATAAATGATGGAAAATCTATGCAAATCCAAGTTGCATTGTCATGGATATAGGCGTGTTCAATATAGGCATGAATAGATTTAGGTACATTGGTGTAGTCATTATTTATTTCGTCATCGTGTAAACTAATAGGTTTTGGAAACTGATTGATTAATAGACCTACTGCATCTTTTCCTTTGTTAATAATTATTACTTTATGTGTATCTGATTTTTGATTTGAAGAATTACCGGTAATAATTTTTTCTAAATCAATTACAGGAACAATATCCCCCCTGATATTTGCTACACCTAATATCCATCCAGCTACGAGTGGTATGCGATGTACCGAACAATCTTCATGTAATTCACTATGAACGTTGTTATCTATTAAGAGGTTAATGGTGCCCAATGACATGCCATAAAACTGTTTTTCATCAATCTCAAGATCTTTCTCAGGCGCATCTCTATATGCCATTTCCAGTTTTTCAATAAGCTTCTCATTGTCTTCCAAAACTGTTCCAGATCGAGCTTTCAATGATGCATCAATCACTTTATTTATCGATGTGTTAGTAAGTTTATCCATCAGATATGTTTATTAATTTCAGTCATAATTTGATCAGGAGTGAAAGGCTTACCAACTAATGCTTTTCCACCTTGTAGTTCTGCCCATACACGATCAGCTTTCTGACATTTCCCTGTTACAAAAATGATTGGGATATTTTTAGTATCTTTATTTGCAATAATTTCTCGACAAGCTTCAAAGCCATCTTTATTGTTCATAATGACATCCATAAAAATTAAGTCTGGATGTATGCTGGTCGCTTTGTCGATTGCTTCTTGTCCAGATATAGCAGTCACAACTTGGTGTCCTGCATTTGTCACAATGGCTTTTAATATTTCTAAATCTGGTTTAGAGTCATCAACAATTAATACTTTGCTATTCATAATCTATTGCTCTTGTTAAATAAGTAGTCCTGCTACGACTTTTTCAAATTTCTCATGTTCAACTGGTTTTGTTAGATAAGAATTACAACCAGCTAATTTACCTTTAACTTTATCGAACGGTGACGAACGACTAGTTAACATCACGACAGGTATTCTTTTGGTTGATTTGTTGCGTTTAATAATCTTACAAACTTCATATCCATCCATGCCTGGCATCACAACATCTAGGAATATAAAATCAAAATGATTATTCTGTATTGAAAATATTGCCTCGCGCCCGCTTGAAGCATGGTGAACTTCATAGTTCATCAGACGTAGTTTCATGTCTAATGCTTTTCTTACAGGTAAGCTATCATCAACAATTAATACATTGCGTGAGTGATTAACTTCGCCTTTATCTAAATTGTTGCCTATGAATGTTTCTAATTCTTTTTTGGTTAGATCGGAATTATAGTTTCGAATGCCTGATAGTTCGGTTGCTGACTCTGCTTCTTCAATTGGTTCCTCAATTCTTAGTTCTGGTGCATATTTAAAATTTTTAACAGTAACTTCATCAAGGCATTTAAGGATTCTTGTTGGGAAAAATGGTAATGATGTATTGCAATATTTCTCTTTAATATTGTTGTTACGACTAGCAAACAATGTAGCGCACATGCTTACGCCATTGCTTCCAACATATTTTTCATTCCATTCATTGATAGCATCTGGGTCATCCGCATTTACAATTAAAATGTCAGTTTCTTCATCTTCTTCAGGGTTTGATAATGAATAGGTTCGAGCACGTCCTTCCGTTATAGCTAATATACGCTTAAGCACATTACGGTCTTTAAGCTCTATCCCACAAAGCCCAATAAGGAATGATTTAGTTATTTGATTCACTTTAGTTTCCCTACCGAGTGAATTTTTTAGAGGCATGTTTCATATAGGGGCACTGGTTAGTGTGTATACGAATTGTTGCCTAACTGTATGCTTATTATGATTTTTGTGGACTAAATCACGTTTAAACGGAGCATTTTTTCAGATACAGGGGGTTAAGAATATTGTTCTTAAAGGATGGAATTTTCAAACAATGGCTATAACAAGAATCAAGAACCTTGTTATGTTATGCGATGCCTCCAGTATGTATTGGGAGGTAGATAAAATGATGGTGGGCACACCAGGACTCGAACCTGGGACCTGCCGATTATGAGTCGGACGCTCTAACCAACTGAGCTATGGGCCCTATGAGGTAATTATTATGGATAGGGAATTTTACTCTATACCCTATTTGATTTCTCTTATTCTAATTCTAGAAAACTACGTAATTGTTCTGAACGACTGGGGTGACGAAGTTTGCGCAATGCCTTAGCTTCAATTTGACGAATGCGTTCACGAGTTACATCAAATTGTTTGCCAACCTCTTCCAAGGTGTGATCAGTATTCATATCAATTCCAAAACGCATGCGTAATACTTTTGCTTCACGCGGAGTGAGTGAGGCGAGTATTTCTCGCGTCGCTTCGCCCAAACCTTCAAACGCTGCAGAGTCTACTGGTGATTCAATCGTTGCGTCTTCAATAAAGTCACCTAAATGTGAATCTTCATCATCACCAATTGGAGTTTCCATTGAGATAGGTTCTTTAGCTATCTTTAGCACTTTGCGAACTTTGTCTTCAGGCATTTCCATGCGCTCTGCAAGCTCTTCCGGTGAAGCTTCACGTCCCATCTCTTGTAACATTTGTCTGGAAATTCGATTGAGTTTGTTAATCGTCTCAATCATATGTACGGGTATGCGGATGGTTCGTGCTTGGTCTGCAATTGAGCGTGTGATCGCTTGTCGTATCCACCAAGTCGCGTAGGTTGAAAATTTATAACCGCGACGGTATTCAAATTTGTCAACCGCTTTCATTAGGCCAATGTTGCCTTCTTGAATCAAGTCTAAAAATTGTAACCCACGATTAGTGTATTTCTTGGCGATTGAAATTACTAAACGCAGATTGGCTTCAACCATTTCTTTCTTTGCACGTCTGGCCTTTGCTTCTCCAATCGACATGCGTCTATTGATGTCTTTGATTTCACTAACGGTAAGGTTAATCTCGTTTTCAATAAGAACCAGTTTGTCTTGTTCTTTCTCAATTTCAGGTTTTAAGGTTGCAAGGGCAGTGGCAAATTTTGCATTGCTTTTGATAAGTTCGTCCAACCAGCTAATATCTGTTTCACTGCCTGAAAAAGCTTCAATAAATTTACTGCGGGGCATTTTTGCATCGTGTACACAAACTTGCATAATAATTCGTTCATGCGAGCGTATGCGATTCATCATGATGCGCACATCTTCAGTAAGAATATCGACGATCTTTGGTACTAACTTGACCATCGTAAATTCTTCAGCAAGTTTTTCACGTGCTTTTGCTAGTTTCTTTTCATCCTCGAGAATAGCCGGGGTATTAAGTTTTTTGAATAGCTTTTCTAACCCATTGAAGTATGCACGTGCTTCTTCTGGATCTGGACCAGTGTCAACCTCTTCTTCTTCTTCACCTTCCACTTGGTTCTTTTCTTTTTCAGCCTGCTGTTGTGCAGCAGGTGGAGGGATTGCATCTAGATCTTCATCCGGATCTATAAATCCGGTAATTAAATCAGTAAGTCGCAGCTCTTCCGTTTCAACCTTGTTATACATAAATAACAATTTTTCAATTGTCGCTGGATAATGACCTATTGCGAATAAGACTTGTCGTAAACCGTCTTCAATGCGTTTAGCAATTTTAATCTCGCCTTCGCGTGTTAATAGGTTGACGATACCCATTTCACGCATATACATGCGAACCGGATCTGTTGTGCGTCCAAACTCACTGTCAACAGTGGCTAGTGCAGCCGCTGCTTCTTCTTCAACATCATCGTCTGTAGCCGCACTGTCTGAAAGGATTAAACTATCCGCATCAGGGGCTTGTTCATGGACTTTGATGCCCATGTCATTAATCATGCTAACGATATCTTCTATTTGTTCAGGGTCAACAATTCCGCTAGGCAGATGGTCATTTACTTCTGCATAGGTGAGATAACCTTGCTCTTTACCTTTAGCGATAAGTTGTTTAATGCTGGATTGCTGATCTTCGTCCATTTTTTACCAAACTCAGATTTGAGGGATTATTGAGTGAACCGGCGATTTTATCAGAAAAGTCCAATATAGGTAGTATCCATCCGTACTATACTTAGGGTGCCTTTTGACGAAGTAATTGGTTTAATTCCTGCCGTTCATCCTCTGTCAGTCCAGCCGTACTCTCTTTATCAATGAGTTCTTGCACCCTTGATGACTGGGTTTTTCGTTCTATCCAGGTCAGGGCATCTTTTAGTGCTTTTTCGGGTTCGATTAGCTCAGGTGGAGACCAAGACATAAGCTTTTGAATTTGCTGCTCTTCTGGTTGATCTCGAAACCGTTCTATTAGCGCTGCATGACTTAGTTCAGGCTCACTTTTCCAAATCCGAATGATTTTTGTAAGCAGCGGTACTCCAGGTAGCTGACATCTCTCTAGGAGTGATAATGATTCTATATCTAATGATAACGATGGCTGATGGAGCAATGCTGCCACCGCTAAGCGTACAGGTGTGGCCTTATTATTTGTTGCAGCGTTGGATTTTTTAAGCTTATCAGGATTGGCAGTATAAGAAATTGGCAGCCCAACCTTTTTTTCTAATTCTTCAAAAATTAATTTTTTAAATACACCATTAGGAAATTTCTCTAATAATGGCTTTGAAATCTGTGCGAGTCGAGCTTTACCTGAGGGCGTTCTCGTGTCGATATCTTCACTTAGTTTTGAAAATATAAAGTTAGAGATTGAATCACCATCATTTACATACTGTAAAAATATTTCTTTGCCGCGGGTGCGTATCAAACTGTCAGGGTCTTCACCTTGAGGAAGAAACAGAAATTTTGCTTCAAGACCATCCTTAAATAGAGGAATGGTTTGTTGCGCTGCTCGCCAGGCAGCTTCTCTACCAGCACGATCACCATCAAAACAAAAGATAATTTCTTGTGTGCATCGGTATAGCTGTTGTATGTGTTGGGATGTAGTTGCGGTACCTAAGGTTGCTACAACGTTGTCGATTCCGTGTTGGGCTAGAGCAACAACATCCATATAACCTTCAACTACTATAAGAGATTTAGAAGAGAGTTTTGATTTTCTTGCCTCATATAGACCATACAATGCATCGCTTTTATGGAATACAGGTGTCTCAGGTGAGTTTAAGTATTTTGGTACGGCATCATCAAGCACTCTTCCACCAAAACCAATTACGCGACCACGACGATCTTTGATAGGAAAGACAATACGATTACGGAATCGATCATATAGGTTGCCCTTGTCATTCTTCTTTACTAAACCTATCTCAATCAGCTTTTCTTCAGTGGCTAATGGATTAAATTGTTTTAGAAAATTATCAAAGCCATCTGCCGCAAAGCCCAAATCATACTTGGCCGCAATTTCACCACTCACGCCACGATTTTTTAAATAATCTACCGCATGTTTCTGTTGGCGTAGATTTTGTTGAAAGTAAGTATTGGCTTGTTCTAGTAAGCCGTATAAATCTTGATGATCATTTCTTATAAAAGTAGAGTCATCTTTTGGAATCTCAAGACCATGCTGTTGTGCAAGTACTTCAACTGCTTCGATGAAATCAAGACGTTCGTACTCCATTAGAAAACCTAATGCTGTGCCATGGGCTCCACAACCAAAACAATGGTAAAACTGCTTTTCTGCACTAACAGTAAAAGATGCCGTTTTTTCATTGTGAAATGGGCAGCATGCAGCAAACTCTTTGCCTTTCTTTTTTAAAGGCACGTGATTATCAATTAGCTCAACGATATCGGTGCGCGTTACAACTTCATCTATGAAGGATTGTGGAATGCGTGAAGACATTTATGATTTAATAAAAGTAATTTTAAAACAGATGATGGTGTATCTATCGTAACAAATCTTAATGCCTATGGCGGAGCACAGAATCATTACTTTTTTTATGGTTTATGCCCCTGTTTTTACTTGGGGTTAGTAAGACAATGGAAAATAAATTTTTATGATTATTGTTTGATTACTTCTTGCAAATATTTAAATTGTACAGGGTAGGGAGTGTTCTTCTTCAAAGATTCTGAAAGTGACTCGATGCCGGAAAGTGCTTTCTCTCGCGAGTCGTATATACCATGCACCAACACAAACCAACCCTTGTCAGAAGAAGTTTTTTTATAGTATGCAGTGTTTTCATTAAGAGAATTTCGTTTAGCGAAATCTAACAAATTATTTTCATTGGGAGACGCCACAATTTGGATTGTATAGGCATTGGGATTTTGTTTTAAAATCCAATCTGATGAGTTTAATGTCAAAACATCATTTGATTTTATTGGTTTTTGTTCAGGCGAAGAAGTTTGTGTTTTTATAACTTTTTCAATTACTTTATCTTGCTTTTCAATTTTCGTTTCAGTTGTTGATGTTTTATCGAGTAATGGGCCAAGAACTAAAGGTGCTACATATGGTTTATTAATCGGTGTATTTTGTATTTCTACTTTTGCTATATTTTTTTCTGGATCTTTGCTTTTAGGCTCATTTATGGATTCAGTTTTTGTAGGGCTTAGATCATCGGCCTTAGTAATATTTTTTTCAATTTCAGGCTTCTGTAAGTCTAGTGGCAGGTCCTCATCGGGTTTATCAGACTTATTAGAAATAGCCGCAAATAAGACTGCAAGAGCAACTAGTCCGGCGAGAATTAAACCAAGACGTGTTGCTGGGCTTGATTTTAGTTTATGTGCTTTTTCGATGGGTGAAGCACTTTCGTCACATAATTTAGAAATATTTTCTCGTGCTAATTTATTAATTAACTTAGGCAAGCCATTTGATTTCGAGTAAATCTCATTTATTTTCTCATCACCTATTATTACATCACGATCAGAACCGGCTTTATCAATACGAAAATTGATATATTCTTTGCATTGCTTTTCATCAAATGAACGTATATTTATCTGATAAATTTGAGTAGCCGCAGCATTAATTTGTTCTAACTCTGATAACTGAGTCTGTAATGCTGGTTCTGATGCTAACACCAAGCCCAATGAGCCCGATGACTGCAGCCCAACATGATGCTTAAGTTTTAATAACTCATCGAGAACATTGTTATGTAATCTATGCGCATCATCAATAATTAATACCGGTTGCTTATTATCTTCAATGTATTTCTTTATGTGTTCGCTAGTTGTTTGAGATTCATCACTCTCAGTGTCTAATTCTTTGTCATCTTCATTGTTGCTAAGTGATAAGCGCCATCTTTCCTTAATTTTTTGTTCTATTTCTGCGAATGTTGTTTTAGGTTTTGCACGCAATGTGCAGAAGTTAAATTGTTGATAGCCTTTGCGTAGCAGCATGCGTAGATGAGTGGTTTTCCCAATTCCTACTTCACCCAGTAAAACAATAGTTGAATTTTGATTAAGCAAATAGTCAATTAAAACATTCATTGACATTTCAAGTTGTTTGTCAGTGAATAGGAAAGGGTCTCTGGCGTGATCAATAAACGGATTTTGATCAAGGCCTAGTTTTTCAAGACATTCGATTGATATAAAATCCATACCGAGGTTTTTAATAGCTTTAGAGTCGTAAGCTTTATCAGATGATTTTTGCATTAAATATACGTTCGTGTTCTGCGATGGCATAGCGATCTGTCATGCCTGCAATATAATCTGCGACAATGCGAGCCCTACCTTTGTCACCTTTGAGGATTTGCGAGTTTGTTGCAGATTCTTGATACTCACTAGGCATTAGCTTAATGTCGTTATAAAAGGATTTATATAAATCTAAAATTATCTTTTTTGCTTTTTGGCTCATGCGATGAACTTTATAATGTTGGTATAAATTTTTATTCAAAAATGATTTTAGTTCAGAGTTTTTGGAATGCATTGTGTCACTAAATCGAATGATTGAGTTTGTTTCGTTTCGTACATCATGAATTGTAGTTAAGCTCATGTTTTTTAAAGAATCTGCACTTTGAGATATCAGGTCATTGACCAGCTCGTTTATTATACTGCGAATAGACTCATATATTTTACGTCTTTCACTTAGTTGAGGATAAGCTGAACTGACTCTTGCAAAATTGCTGCTAAATAATTCCACTTCAGTAAGCTGCTGTACATGAATTAGGCCAGCACGTAAGCCGTCATCTAAGTCATGGTTATTATAAGCTATCTGATCTGCAATATTGGCTAATTGTGCCTCTAGACTGGGTTGGGTTCTGTTAATGAAGCGCTCTCCCAACTGGCCTAATTTATCGGCATTTTTACGAGAACAATGCTTGAGAATTCCTTCTCTGGTTTCAAATGTTAGGTTTAAGCCTGAAAAATTTGGGTATTTTAGTTCTAGTTTATCGACGATGCGTAAAGATTGTAGATTATGCTCAAATCCACCATGCTCTCGCATGCAATCATTTAGGGCATCCTGCCCGGCATGACCAAAAGGTGTGTGTCCTAAGTCATGTGCCAAGGAAATGGCTTCGCACAAATCTTCATTTAGCTTTAGTGCGCGAGCGATAGCGCGTGCAATTTGTGCAACTTCTATGGAATGAGTTAATCGAGTGCGAAAGAGATCACCCTCATGATTTACAAAAACTTGAGTTTTATATTCTAATCTTCGGAAAGCGGCGCTATGGATAATCCGTTCTCTATCGCGTTGATACATGGAACGATATTCTGCAATTTCTTCTGGATATAATCTGCCACTGCTTAGATCTTCATGTGCAGCATAGGGCGCTAAGCTTTCTTGTCCGTGATTAATTTGATGTAGATTGGAAGAGGATGTATTCATTTTTATGCACTGCAACATTCTTGTAATGTTGATTCTAGCAAAGCAGTATTAAAATCTGATGTTAAGACAGCCTCTCCAATTTTATTTAGTAACACCAAGTATAGTTTTCCATCACGAACTTTTTTATCTACTGACATGTGGCAAAAAAAGTCATCTGCAGTCATGTTTTCAGGAGCCTGAGTAGGTAAGTTTGCAACCAATAATAAGTTTTCTATGCGAGCATAATCTTGTTGGTTTAGCCAACCTTGCTTAATCGATAAGTTAGCAGCCATTAACATACCATATGCTACCGCCTCGCCATGTAACCAATTACCATATCCCATGCCTGTTTCAATAGCATGCCCGAAGGTATGGCCAAAATTTAGAAGAGCTCGCTTCCCTGATTGTTCTAATTCATCCTCCGCTACGATGAATGCTTTATTCTCACAAGATCGATGCACAGCAAATGCAAGCGCTTCAAGATCTCGCTCTACTAACTTCAGGATGTTTTGTTCCAACCAATGAAAGAATTCTAAATCTCTTATTAACCCATATTTAATAATCTCAGCAATGCCTGCGCTAAGTTCTCGATCATCTAATGTGTTGAGTGTATTGAGATCGGCAATAACGCATTGGGGTTGGTAAAAGCTGCCAATCATATTTTTTCCAAGCGTATGGTTTACACCTGTTTTGCCACCTACAGAAGAATCAACTTGTGCTAACAATGTTGTAGGTACTTGTATGAAATTAATTCCGCGCTGGTAAGTTGCGGCTGCAAACCCGGCCATATCGCCAACAACACCTCCACCTAATGCAATCAATGTAGTATCACGGCTACAATGTCGCTCTAGAAGAGCACTATAGATCGTTTCTATAGTGCTAATGGTTTTATGTTGCTCACCATCGGGTAATATTTTAACTTCACAGTTTAATCTCTTACAGCTATCAAGGACTTGCTCGAGATATAAAGGCGCAACTTTTTCATTACTAATGATGAATACGCTTTCATTTGGAATGTGGTCAAGAAATAAATTTGACTGGGCAAGTAAGTTTCCCCCAATGTAGATTGGGTAACTTCGATTTCCAAGTTGTACATCAAAGGTTTTCATTTTGAGCTAAATTGGTAATTTTAGTTTTGATGTTGTATCACTTTAATAATTTGATCAGCAGACCAGTTAACGGTATGTCTATCGGTGTTAATAGTATGATGCGCTACCGATTCATAAAGAGGTGTGCGTTGTTTTAGTATGTCGCTTATGGTTTCGCGTTTATTGGCTGTATTTAGTAGTGGTCTAGAGGTCTCATGTTTCGATCTATTTAAAATTGATTCAATAGATGCCTTTAAATAGAACACGATACCTGAATTGGCTAACAATTTTTGCGTATTTTTTGAAAGTATAGATCCACCACCGGTGGCTAATACAATAGGGTTTAATTTACAGAGCTCTTTGAGCATATTTTCTTCACGTTCGCGAAAGCCTTGTTCACCTTCGTATTCAAAAATTGTAGCAATATCTACGCCGGTTTTTTTTACAATCTCTTGGTCACTGTCATAGAATTCAAGACTTAATTTTTTAGCTAAACGTTTGCCGACTGTAGACTTACCAACACCCATTGCACCAATAAGAATAATGTTTTGAGTTGCCACCGTAAAATTACGTTAGTGTTTAAAACTAAGAGTATAGACCAAAACGAAAAAACCCTCTCTATTCCTAGAGAGGGTTTTTAAGTGTAAAAGCTTAAATTAGCGAACTAATTTTAATTGTTCACTGATTATTTTTGGCGTGATGAATATCAGTAGTTCAGACTTGTTATCCGTAAATGAGTTGTTTCTAAATAGCACCCCTACAAAAGGCAAGTCTGCGAAGAAAGGCACACGGCTTACGGATTTATTGGTGTCTTGCTGGTAGACACCACCCAATACAATTGTTTGTCCATTATCAACTAATACATCAGTTTCGACTTCATTTGTATCAATAGATGGAATAGTGCCACCAAACCCTGAGGGCACTAATGCACCAATAGAATCATTGGTAACTAACAGTTTCATAGATACTCGATCATCTGGGGTTATTTGTGGAGTAACTTCAAGAGATAAAACTGCTTTCTTAAATTCTACATCTGTAGCACCACTTGAGGTGGCGGATTGAAATGGGATTTCAGTACCTTGTTCTATACGTGCAGTGGTTTGATTAGAGGCGATTACACGTGGTGTAGATATCACTTCAGCACGACTTTCTGCTTGTGCGGCAGAAAGTTCTAAATCAAGCAAAAGCCCCAGAGGTAATTTAGCTAAAGCTAAACCGATACTTCCGGTTGCCGCTGCAGCAGGTAGATCAACATTCAATCTATTGGCTAAGGGGATTGTTCCGCCATTGAGCGCAGCATCGGTACCTTCAAGGTTTCGAGCGATGGCATCAAAGTCATCATCGCTACCACCCGTGTTAGCATCTCGGTTAGATACTCCAAAACGTACCCCTAATGCTTTGCTGAAATCATCGTTGGCAACCACAATGCGAGATTCAATTAATACTTGCTTCACAGGCACATCAAGCCTTTCAACTAAGCGTCGAATTTCATCTAACTTAAGCGCAGTGTCTTGGACTAATAAATTATTGGTACGTTCATCAACAGTTACGTTGCCTCGTTCTGACAGTAGCGAATTATCAGAGGACTTTAATAATGATGCTAGGTCATTTGCTCGGGCATAGTTGACCTGTATGAATTCGGATCGTAATGGCGCAAGTTCTTGCACTTGTTGCTGCGCTTCTAGTTCTAATTTTTCACGCGCGGCTATTTCTTCACTCGGAGCAACATAAATTACATTACCATTCTCACGCTTGCCCAGACCTTTGGTTTTTAGAATGATATCTAAAGCTTGGTCCCATGGTACATTCTTTAATCGCAGCGTTAAATTACCAGAAACTGCGTCACTCACCACCATATTCAAATTAGTAAAGTCAGCGATTAGTTGTAGTACTGAGCGAACTTCGATATCTTGAAAATTTAAGGAAAGTCGTTCACCTTCAAACACATCTTTTTTACGCTGCTCTACAATTTCTTCAGGTATTTCTCTTACTTCTACTACGTATTGGTTATCTGATTGATATGCAAGATGTTCAAATTCTTTACTAGCATCTGGCGATATAATCATTTTAACATTTGAACCATCAGGAATGGTTTCAAATAACTTCACTGGAGTTGAGAAATCAACCACGTCCCATCGTTTGCTTAAATTGCTTGGGAGAGAGGTATTGCTGAAATCAACAATAACCCGGCCTCCTTGCTCACTTAAACTAATAGGAATATTTGCGTTTGAAAGGCTAATTACTATACGTGCAGCACCGTCGTCACCTCTTCTGAAATCCACATTATTTATATTATTTCCACCTGTACCATTTGAAGTATAAGTTGGAGTGATAGCAGCTTTTTCTACTTGTGAAGTTGAAGCAACTGTGTTTTTGCTAGTGCTTGATCCAATAGTGAGTATGTAATTATTGCCAGATACACTAGATTTGTATTCTTCCATACGGCTTAAGTTGACAACGACTCTTGTGCGACCTTTAGCTTCGGCTGCATTAACGCTTTGTGCGATGCCTATTCCTATGTTTTGGAAGCGGCTTGCAAGGGCACTATTCGTACCTGGGAAATCTAATGCGATACGTGCAGGATTATCAATTGTAAAAGCAAGTGGCTCAGATGGCGGGTTAGCAAACTTAAGAGATAGTTGGATTTCATCATTTGGCAAGCTGGCTACTTTAATATCTTGCAGTTCATTTTGTGCAAATGCTGTCACCCCTAATAAGAAAAGAAATAATGTTGTAATTCCTTTTGCTAAGGTCGTTTTGATATTGATTTTATTAATAAACATTTTAGCTTTGTAATGACTGTGTAAGTTAGATGATGATTCATTCATGGCGTAATGCCCCTTAGTATTTATGCTTTCCCTAATAAAAAATTTGTTGGTATTGCTTGCATTAATCCGTTACTCACTTAGTGCAATATTGCCATCACGTTTGCGCCAACCGCCAAATCCATCTGGAATAATTTCTTCAAGTTTAATGCCAGCATCAGACACATCTAGCACCTTGCCATTATTTTGTCCTAAGTAGTTTCCTGTAGAAATTCGTTGAATGGTTTTTTCAGGTGTTTGTACTAAGGCCCATAGCGTACCTTGTTGTTCTAATGTGCCTACCATACGTAACGTATCTAGAGGGAAATTTTCTAAAAATTCAGGAGTTCGATTAGGATCTGGTGTAATACCAGAACCAGTCTTTTTCCTAATATTTTGCACAATTTTAGTTTGGAAAATAGTCGCATCAAATGGGTTGCGCGAATTATTTGCCTGGTATTTAAAGCTTTGATAGGGCTTTACTTCAGGTATTGGATCAATCCCAGGCGGTTCACGAGATTTTACCTCTTCTGCATAATCTTCTAGATCACGTATTTCTCTTCCACAAGCCGGTAATATCATGGTTATTGAGATGATGAATAAAAGCCAAAAAACTGGTTTATTGAATGATGTAATTAGCCTAGTCATCACTCATCCTCATCAAGGTAACGATAGGTTTTGGCAGTAGCAGTCATTGTCATTTCATTGCTATTTTCATCAATTGGACTAAGAGAAATATTATGTAAGGTCACAATTCGTGGAAGCGCAGCAATTTCGCTCGCAAACGTACCAAACTGATGATATGCCCCTTTAACTCTTAAGCTAATTGGTTTTTCTGCATAAAACTCTCTGCGAGATTCAGGATTAGGTTTAAAAAGCTCAATTTCGAGTCCGCTGGCTAAACCTGTTTGAGAAATATCCACGATAAGTGCAGGGATTTCTGTTTTGCTAGGCAGTTGGCGTAATAGTGTACCGAAAGTCCGGCGCATTTCTTCCAATTGGACTTTATATAGTTCCAGATTTGCAGCTTTTTCAGCCTTATTCTCAAAAGTGCTTCTAAGCTCGATTTCTTGAGCTTGAACCCTTTTTAAACCTTCCAGTTGATTTTTATGATGTAACCAATAACCGGCAAAAAGTATGGCTATACAGACCAGTCCGATTAGCAAAACTTTCACCCATAAAGGTGATGTACCAATATTATTAAAATTTACATTTTGTAGTTCAGCGAAGTCCATAACTTAGTTTTCTTGTTCTTCGATATTAGGATTAACTTGTTGCGCAGTTAAACTAAAACTGCTGATTCTGGTGAGTTCAGTGTCTTTTGTTTCAATTACTCCTAGACTTGGGCTAGCCAACCATTCTGAATCTTCAATTTTACGCATATAGGAGGATACTCGTGCATTTGATTCAGCCTTACCGGAAAGTTGCAAGTTGTTTTCTGACTGTTTCAGGCTAGAAAGATGCACGCCTTCAGGCAGTGTTTTCACTAACTCATCAAATAGATGAACTACGCCTGGGCGAGCGGCTTGTAAATTTTGGATAACGTCCATACGTTCAATTAACGCTTGCCGAGTAGAGTCTAATTTTTTAATTTCTTCAATTTTTCCATCCAAGACTTTTATTTCATTGGTTAGAAATTGGTTACGATTTTCTTGATGGCTGATGCGGCCATTGATTTCAAAATGAGTGAGCAATACAACTAAGCCACACAATGCTCCTGCCATGGCCATAAGCGTAAAAAACTCTTTCTGCTGTTCATTTCTGCGTGTTTCGCGCCACGGCAATAAATTAATTCTAGCCATCTTAGTCAAAAGCCCTTAATGCGAGACCACAAGCAATTAACATTGAAGGTGCGTCGGTGCCTAATGCTTGAGGATTAATTTTAGAGCCTAATGATAGGTGACTGAAGGGGTTTGCAATAGTAGTTTGAATGCCTGTTTCGTTTGCAATGCGCTCGTCTAATCCTGGTATCGAAGCACAACCACCCGCGAGTAATATGTGGTCAACAGTTACATTTTGGCTTGCAGAGTAATAAAATTGTAAAAACCGGTTCGCTTGTTGAGCTGCGGTATTTTTAAATGGCTCTAATAAGTCTGAAACATAATTTTCTGGCAAACCACCTTCTTTTTTAGCTAGGCCTGCTTCTTCATAGGTTAAGCCATATTGATGCATGATTTCTTCAGTTAACTGCTTGCCGCCAAATGGCTGTTCTCGCGTATAGACCATTTTGTGGTCATCGAGCACATTCAAACTGGTCATCGTGGCTCCGATATCTAGTATGGCGACTGTCTTATCACGTCCCCTTCCATCGACTGTCTCGGTTAGAATCGGAAATACATTCTCAATCGCATATGCTTCAACGTCAATTACAATCGGAGTAAGCCCTGCAGCTTCAGCAGCAGCAACACGCATATCTACATTTTCACTACGTGAAGCCGCAAGCAATACGTCTATTGTTTCAGGATTATCTTCAGTTGGACCTAATATATCAAAATCCAAATTTACTTCTTCAAGTGCATAAGGAATGTACTGATCAGCTTCTAATTGGATTTGGCCTTCCAGATCTTCTTCGCTAAGATTAGCCGGCATGGTAATGACTTTAGTGATGACTGCTGAACCGGCCACTGCTAAGCAGCAATTTTTAGCTTTGGAACTAGACTTCTTCATTACTTGTCTAATGCTATCGCCAACAGCGTCAATGTCCGAAATTACTTTTTCGGTGACGGCATTTGAAGGAAGTGGCTCAACTCCATAATGGTCAACTCGATATCCATTGCTGGTTTGCGAGAATTCCATTGCCTTCACGGAAGAAGAGCTAATATCTAAGCCTACAACTGGGCCTTTGTTTTTATTGAAAAATAACACGTTGGTAATTAATTATTTCAAATAATGTAGTGGTTATGATTTGTATGTATATAAGTATATTAGAAACTGTGCGTAACTCTATATCAAATGGTGGGTTTCGCAAACTACTTGCTGAACCGGTTCATTTGGGTTCTGATACCCCGCTCTATAATATAACTCACTAGAGCAACGTTCATTGTAAGCATATGCCATTGTTTTTAAAGCTATTACGATTAGTATTCATCGGAATTTTCGGGATCTCCGTCGCTGTAGGCATCATTGCGGTGGGTACATACCTTTATTTCGCTCCTGGCCTGCCTAGTGTTAGCACGCTGAAAGACGTCGAATTACAGGTACCTCTCAAGGTATTTAGCCGAGATGGAAAGTTAATAGCGGTATATGGAGAGAAGCGCCGCCAGCCATTACAGATCAAAGATTACCCGCAACCGGTGATTCAGGCGTTTCTCGCTGCAGAAGATGATCGTTTTTACCAACATCCAGGAGTTGATTACCAGGGGTTGATACGAGCGGCGATTGAGGTGCTTCGAACCGGTCAAAAACGCCAGGGCGGCAGCACAATTACTATGCAACTTGCGAGAAATTTTTTTCTCGGCAATGAGCGCACCTATGTACGTAAACTACGCGAAATTTTCCTCGCACTACAAATTGAACATGAGCTCAGCAAAGATGAAATTCTTGAGCTGTATCTAAATAAAATATATCTCGGAAATCGTGCTTATGGTGTTGGGGCTGCTTCTGATGTTTATTATGGTCTAAATGTAGACGAGCTATCTATTTCCCAGGTAGCAATGATTGCAGGTTTGCCAAAAGCGCCTTCTCGATTTAATCCAATAATTAATCCTGATCGCGCAGTAGTTCGACGTGACTACGTTCTAGGCAGGATGCACCAGCTAGGTTTCATTGATAAAGAAACCTATCAAAATTCATTAGAAGCTGAAGTAACCGCTTCACGTCATTACCCGAGAGTCGAGGTAGATGCTCCTTATATAGGTGAGATGGTGCGCGCATTTATTGTGGATAATTTTGGAACTGAAGATGCGTATAACAAAGGCTATCGAGTATTCACCACGGTAGACACACGTTTGCAGCAAGCTGCAAGGCAAGCATTAGTTAATGGGTTACGTAATTATGACTTGCGACATGGCTATCGCGGAGCGGAGTCAAAGGTTGAGTCTATTAATACCGATTCGGGTGAGATTGATACCGCAAAGCTTGATGAAACACTAAGCGAATTACCAGAAGTTGGCGGTTTAATAGCGGGCGTAATCACCGATATCAAAAAAGAATCTATACAGGTTTATATTGGTGCGGATCAGAATATACCTGTCACATTGGGAAGTGCTGCTTGGGCGCGCCCATACCTGAATGAAAATTCAATGGGTCAAGAGCCGTCAGACTTTACAAAAATGTTTGCACTGGGTGATGTGGTTCGGGTTAGCACTGAAGATTCTAAACAATGGTCTTTAGCACAAATTCCAAACGTCTCAGGAGCATTGGTTTCAGTTGACCCACACAATGGTGGAATTCTTGCGCTAGTGGGTGGGTTCGATTATTACTACAGTAAATTTAATCGTGCCATACAAGCCAGGCGACAACCTGGGTCGAGTTTTAAACCCTTCATTTACTCAGCTGCACTGGATTCAGGCTACACACCGGCCAGTATAATTAATGATGCTCCCGTGGTGTTTGAAGATGTTGCGCTTGAAGATACGTGGCGACCCCAAAATTATAGTGGCAAGTTTTTTGGGCCAACACGTTTACGAGTAGCATTATTTAAATCACGTAACATGGTTTCAATTCGTTTGCTAAATGACATGGGGCGCAGGCATGCCATGCAGCATGTAACCAAGTTTGGATTTGATCAAGAACGTCTACCCTATGATCTAACTTTAGCACTTGGGTCAGGGGCAGTAACACCGCTTGAGTTAGCAAAAGGCTACTCAGTATTTGCCAATGGTGGTTATCAGGTCGACCCGTATCTTATTGATCGAATTGAGGATGACAAAGGCGAAGTATTGTTTAGTGCCGATTCATTAGCGATTTGTGAAACGGATTGCAAATTGTTGCAGCAACAAATTAAAGACAAAGAAAAGTATAGGGCAGTAGCAAGCGTAGATGTTACAAATTTACCATCTGGATTGTCGGGCAGCACTAGAATAGCCGCGCGTGTTATAGATCGAGAAAATGCTTATCAGATGGTAAGTATGATGCAAGATGTGATTAAACGAGGTACCGCAACTAAAGCTAAGGCATTAGGCAGAAATGACTTGGCGGGCAAAACGGGCACTACTAACGAACAGCATGATGCATGGTTCAGTGGATTTAATGGTGATGTGGTAGCAACAACTTGGGTGGGGTTTGATCAAGATAGACCGCTTGGAAAGCGTGAAGTGGGTGGCACGGCAGCCTTACCAATCTGGATGGATTACATGCGAGTTGCTCTAGAAGGTAAACCTGAAAATTCATTAGAAGCGCCAGTCGGTATTGTCACGATGCGCATTGACCCTAAAACCGGATTGCTTGTTGATCAAGATAGTAACCAAGGCATAAAAGAAACTTTCCGTGAACAGTATATTCCAACTACAAGTGCTGAGATCAATAATCAAATCACTTTCCAGCAACAAGATGGAGAGCCTGGGGAAGTGATAGAGATACCTGAACAACTTTTTTAAATCTTGATCTAAATTTTTTCTATCTCAAAGTGGGCCGTAAAAAATCAGATTATTTAAGACAATCGATAGCTCATGAAACCGCTAAAATCATTACTGAAGAAGGGGTTCGTGATTTCCACCGCGCTAAGCTGAAAGCCAGTGAAAGATTTGGAAATTCACAACACGGCTCATTACCTAGTAACTTCGAAATTGAGCAAGCGATTACTTCATTTCAGAAAACATTCATACCTAATCAAGAACACAAATTATTAGCAGAACGGCAAATAGCATTAACTATTATGAAGTGGTTAAAAAGCTATTCACCATATTTAGTTGGCCCAGTCCTGGAAGGCACTGCAGGTATTAATGCGCCTATATGTATTCATGTTGCATGCGACACAGTTGAAAAGATAATTGATGAGTTCGCTGACAAAAAGCTTATGCTGAAATTGACTGAGCGGCGTTTAAAAATAAATAATGAATTTGTTTTTCTACCGACAATTAGTTTTGAGTATCAAAATAATGAAATTGAAGTATTGGTGTTTAATTTACGTCAACAACATCAACAACCGAAGAGTAAAATACAGAATAGAAGTATGCAGAGAATGAATTTGAGAGGTTTAACTGAATTGTTAAACGAATCTTTTCTTAATGATACTCAGGGCTGAATTCTTTTACAGCTTCAACCAACACAGAAACTTTTGCTGGATCAACATACTGCTGAATACCGTGACCTAGATTCAGTATATGGCCCGAGCCTTTGCCAAATTTATCGAGAACTTTTTTGACTTCATCTCGAATTACTTGATCACTACCATAAAGAACGCAAGGGTCTAAGTTTCCTTGTAAGGCGACCTTATCACCCACTTGTGCGCGGGCAACATTAATTTCGGTTGTCCAGTCTAATACCAATGCATCACAGCCTGTAGCCGCCATCTCATTTAGCCAATTTCCACCGCCCTTGGTAAATAATACAATGGGTATATCTTTAGCGGATGGAAGCTTCTTAAGATTTTCTACAATTTTTTGCATAGGTGAAAGAGAATACTTTAGATAACACTCTTTAGATAACACTCCACCCCATGTATCAAAGATCATGACGGCTTGTGCACCTGCATCAATTTGTGCGGCTAAATAGT
>CALAJL010000020.1 GCA_937922735.1 uncultured Gammaproteobacteria bacterium
CTAAATCTATTGATGCTGGAATTGAAAAGCGTATTAACAATTTTTGCGCTAATAATTCTATAAAATACGTTTGCGCACCTAATCTAAATACAAAAGATATTGAAGCTATAATAAAAAATTTAAACCTGGATTACATTTTTAATATTGATAGTTTTGAGATCATAAAGCCAATGATTTTTAATCTAGCAAAAAATGGAACGATCAATTTTCATAATAGCCCATTACCACAATATCGCGGCGCAAACTCACCCTCTTGGGCGATTTTTAATGATGAAAAAGAATTTGGCGTGACCTGGCACATTGTTGATGAAGGTATCGATACGGGTGATATTCTTTGGCAAAAAATGTTTTTCGTGCGTGAAAATGAAACTGCACGAAGTTTAATTTTCAAATGCATTGAGGCAGGTATAAATCTGTTTAAAGAGAATATATCTGATTTATTTGATGGTAAATCAGTTATCAAAAAACAATCTGAAAACGGCAGAACATACTATCGCAAGAATACACCCAATAATGGTTACATTAATTTCCAATGGACGAGTAGACAAATTGGATGCATGGTACGTGCGTTAGATTTTCGACCATTTAATAACACGTTTGCACATGCCAAAATAAGAATCGATGATCAGGATTACATCGTGCACAAAGCAAGTGAACTAGATTACTCTCATGAAACAGCTAAACCAGCTCCAGGATCAATTATTCGAATTACTAATAATGGAGTAGTGTTTTCATCTGATGACGGCGCAGTACTTATCGAAAATATCTGCGATATAAATGGAAATCCTGTAAAAATTAATTCTTTAAACTTCAATAAACTAAATAATTTTGACTTTGATTCAAAAAATGTTGCCTAACTGTGAGCTCTAGCCCTTACATACAATGACAGTTAGCCACTAACTATACTCTTACCTTTTTATGTCGTTCGTTCGTTAGGGGTTTTTGTGTAAATTCCAATTTACTAGGAACTTTATAAGGTTCCAGATGATTCAAACAGTGCGAACGAAGTATTTTTCTGTAAGATTTTTTTACTTCACTATTATTATCACCTGAAATCTTTAAACGAGCACAGACCATATTACCCATAATGGCATTTTCTTCGCCATAGACTAAAACATCTTCAACGAAGTCTAGTTCGTTAATGATATTTTCCACTTCGCTAGGATACACTTTTTCACCACCGACATTTATGATGTCAGATTCACGACCCAGTATGCGTATCCATTCGCCATCAACTTCTACACGATCACCGGTATTCATCCAGCCATCAACTATCTCGGGTTGAGGTGCATTCAGGTAACCCAACATACTGCCACTCGACTTTACCCAAAGCGTGTCCTCCACGACTTTGGTTTGACAATTTTCATTATTCATATGAATCCATAGACCATTCCCTTCGCGAGACTTAGAGCGAGGTGAACCAAATTCTGACGTACCATATTTTTGAATTGATTTTGCTTGCGGAAACATGGTTTTTAAATTTATTAAACCAGTCTCATTCATTGGCTCGGAACCGAACGTTACAATCTTCACACTTGATAAATCAGCTGACTGATATTCACCCGACATATACAATAAACGTAAAAATGAAGGAGATGCGGGCAATACTTCTACCTTATGCTTTTCAAGCAAATCACAAATATCTGCTGGTTTCCGGCTGTTTGGTAATACCAACGTACCTTTGCTAAACAAGGTATAGAAAAGCGTATCGACACCTGCCACATGATCAAACAACAAAAAAGCTAAAGTAGAAAATTTCTTTTTAGCATTCTCAAAAGACTTAAGGAAATTTTCTACGCTATGCAAAATGGCTTTTGGCTTGCCCGTTGTTCCACTGGAAAAAAGAATAAAGCCGGGTTCGGCTTGATCAAAAAGTTGTTGCACTAATTTGTTATTACGCAATGGACTTTCAAACTCTTTACTAGACAATCTTGAATTTTCATCAAACATGAATACTTTTTCTATGTTTGCATCTTGCACAATAGATTCAATATTTTGATTCTGCGGCGAGAGCAACGCAACAGTATTGCCACGTGAAAGAAGTGCTAAAAAGTATTCGATACTTGCTACATGGAAGTCAGATTGAATGCCAATTACACAATCTTTTTTAATTTTTTCTTGATCAAAATTTTCCTGTGCTTGATAAACACCTTCTAGTAAATGCTGATATGTTACCGACTGATTTTTCTCGATTATTGCAGTTGCATGGTTATTCTCAAAACTGTCCAGCAGTTTTTGAATTCGAATAGACATAAAAAATTAATTTAAAAAGCAGGTAGAGCAGCTAGGTTATGCCACCTAAATATAAAACTTGTCCAGTGATGAACTCACTTTCTTTTCGAATATAAAAATCTGTAACATTGGAAATATCCTCATATACCCCCATGCGCTTAATGGCTTGAGTAGCGATCAGGTCATCCATTTTAGTATCAGACACACCTTTAATTAAATCTGTTAACACCGGCGTTGGCCCAACTGCATTCACAGTAATATTATAACCCGCCAGTTCACGTGACATGACACGTGTAAAGCTTTCTACTGCTGCTTTAGATGCTGCATAAGCAGCCTCACCTTCCAAGTCTAACGCAGTTGCCACTGTGGCAAAATTAACAATGCGTCCATATTTTTTTACACTCATTACTTTTGCCACTTCACGACAAAACAGAAAAGTTCCAAAAACGTTAGTAGAAAAAATATCGGTTACCGTTTTTAGCGGTGTAAGCAACACATGGTTCATTGAAGCTATACCAGCATTATTAATTAACACATCTATTTTTCCGTACTTCTTTTTAATGGCGCGTACCATAGATTGCACTGATTTTTCATCAGCCACATCTACACAAAAATGCTCATAGCCTTTAACTTCTTCATCCATTGGTGAACGTGAACAACCTATAACCGTAAAGCCTTTTGCTAGATAATAGCCCACTAAATATTTACCGATACCTTTGCGTGTACCGGTAATTAGCATTACTTCACTCATCAAACGCTTCCTTTCAACTCACTGTCAGCAAATTCCGCTAAGCTAGCTACTGTACGATAAGGACTATTTCGCATTGACATTGCTTTTTCACTTGCAAGCACCACACTAGCGTCATACTTATCATTGATTTGCATTTCTACATCTGTAACCAGTCTAACCAGGGAAAGAGAATCAATACCTTCATCACCTCCATAGATTACAGTTTCTTCATTAATATTTCTCAAGCTATCATATTCAAGTTCTTCATTTAACTCTGACAATGATTCACAAATAATTTGAACAATCTCTTCTCTCACCTTTATCTCCAAAATCAAACTTAGTTTATCGATTTAAAATTACTTTTGCTGGATTTCCCTGAAGTATCACATCATTTTTATAACGTCTATTCACCAAGCTATTCGCTACAACAATAGTATTGTCACCTATTTCAGCTCCGTCTGTAATTGTGCAACCTGCGCCTATCCAAACATTATCTCCAATCTTGATACCCTTAGAAGTTTTCTCAACATCATCTAGGTGAACCCCTTTTTTATTATAACTATAATTAATGGATACTATATTTACATTTGGACTACATAAAAAATTATCCCCAATCTCAATACCACCAGAACCAGACGCTAGAAAACAACCCGTCGCGATTCCACCTCGTTCTCCAATTTTAAGTGGCCCATCAAATGCCTTCACTTTTGTAAATGAAAGAATTACGCAGTCATCACCTAAGACTAAGTTTTTGGTTAAATCAACTTCTGCTTTATGGCTTATTTTCGCCCTATATTTTACAAAATAATATAGCGAAACCAGTAAACCAGGAATCAAATACCTCTTGATACCTTTAATGACATGATCAGTTTTCATTTGTATTAATCATTGAAATTCTTCTACGAAATCATACTCAGATATCATGAGGATTATTGTGATTTTCCGCTTACTTTACGGATTTCTCTGCGTTGATGCTTATTGGGTTTACCTTGAGAGGTAGGCATACTGGCATTTAAGAGCTTTCGTTGCTGGGACTTGATTTCCCGCAATTCTATGCTTTCAGGAGTCTCTTGATATAGATGTTGTGCGAGCTTAGCAGGGCCACGCTTATCACTTAACTCAACAATATTGATAACTGATTGAACATGTCCACGTGTGATTTCTAATCGATCCCCTATCAGTATCAGCCGCGAAGACTTTACCCGCTGCCCATTAACATGAACCTTACCACCATTCACTGCAGTAGCGGCTGTTGCGCGTGTTTTAAAAAAACGCGCCGCCCATAGCCATTTATCTAGTCTAATTTTTTCGGAATGCGACATTAAGATTCATTCAACTACTCACAACATCGGTTTTATACCCAGTAGACGATATGCTCAGCGACTTCCATTACTTCGGTTTCGCTTACCACCCGGTTTTTCACTGACTTGCTTTTTTTGTGCACCATATTGCGGTCACCTGATACCAAGTAGTGCCATTTAGGCAAACCCCTCCCTTCATGTAACCGGCGATATGAGCATGATTTCGGCAACCACTTGAATTCTTCCACATCATCGACTTCAAGTTGCAAACAATCATCCACTAATGTTCTACGATTTTTGTAGTCTTTACACTGGCATGTTTTCGCATCCAACATATGGCACGCCACATCGGTATAAAACAGCTCTTTAGTTTCTGCATCTTCAAGCTTAATTAAACAACATTTACCACAACCATCGCAGAGTGACTCCCATTCTTTTTGGGACATCTCTGCAAGAGTTTTGGTTTTCCAAAAAGGCTTTTCTGCTTTTATTTTATTTGGCAATTTCATTAATCATCTGATTCAGGCGATTTACAAACGTTGCCGGATCTTCAAGCTGCCCGCCTTCTGCGAGAATGGCTTGGTCAAATAAAATTTTCGCCCAATCTTCAAATCGATCTTCTGCTTGCTCGTTCTCCATACGTTGAACCAGAGCATGTGTAGGATTAATTTCCAAGACGGGTTTGCTTTCAGGCATGTCATGCCCAGCTTGCTTCATTAAGTGTTGCATATATAACGCCATATCTTGCTCACTTAAAACAATACATGCTGGCGAACTGGTTAAACGATGTGACACACGCACATCCTCCACTTTTTCTTCCAAGACTTTTTTGATTCGTTCTACTAAACCCTTCGCTTCTTCTTCTGCCTTCTTACGCTCCTCTTTATCTTCCTCACTCCCTAACTTATCTAAATCCAGCTCACCTTTTGCTACTGATGCGAAAGTCTTTTCTTGATACTCGTTTAGATGACTCATTAACCACTCATCCACACGATCAGAAAGCAGCAACACTTCAATACCCTTCTCTTTGAAAAATTCTAGATGCGGGCTATTTTTAGCCGCCGCATGATTATCAGCAGTAATGAAATAGATTTTCTCTTGCTCGGGCTTCATTCGAGCAAGGTAATCGTCCAATGAAACGGTTTGCGCATCACTATCTTGATGGGTGGAGGCGAATCGTAACAACTTGGCGATTTTTTCTTTGTTTGCAAAATCTTCGCCTGGCCCTTCCTTTAAAACTTTACCAAAAACATTCCAAAACTCTTGATACTTTACAGATTCTTTTTTCGCTAAATTCTCTAACAAACCCAGCACTTTTTTAACTGATCCGGAACGTATGTTATCGATTACTTTATTGCTTTGCAGGATCTCTCGAGAAATATTCAACGGCAAATCATTTGAATCAATTACGCCACGGACAAAACGAAGATAACGAGGCAATAACTTTTCCGCATCATCCATAATAAAAACACGTTGCACATATAACTTCACACCATGCTTAGTATTGGGTTCAAAAAGATCAAACGGAGCCTGTGATGGTATATATAGCAAAGAAGTATATTCGGTTTTACCTTCTACACGATTATGTGTCCACAACAACGGGTCCGAAAAATCGTGCCCTACATGTTTATAAAACTCTTTATATTCCTCTTCGGAAATCTCGTTTTTAGGACGCACCCATAAAGCTGAAGCTTTATTAACTGTTTCCCAGACCACTTCATTTTCAGCATCATCCTTCTCTTTATCATCCTCACTGATTTCTTCTTCCTTTAACATTTCAATCGGTAAAGGTACATGATCAGAATAAGTGCTGATTATTGATTTTAACCGCCAGCTACTTAAGAACTCATCTTCCTCTTTCTTTAGATGCAAAATAACTTCCGTACCACGTGTATCTTTTTCAGTCTCCTCTAATGTATACGAACCTGTTCCTTCAGACTCCCACTGCACGGCTTGATCTTTTTCTAGACCGGCCCGCCTAGTGTTTAAGGTCACCTTATCAGCAACGATAAACGCGGAGTAAAATCCAACACCAAATTGCCCAATAAGGTGTGAATCTTTACTTTGATCACCTGTGAGATTGTCCAGGAATTCTTTAGTACCAGATTTTGCAATCGTACCTACATTTTTAACCACTTCATCGCGACTCATACCGATTCCGTTATCACGTATGGTCACAGTTCGAGCATCTTTATCGAACTCAACTTGTATCTTTAATTCTGAATCATCACTTAATAACGAATCATTAGAAATTGCTTCAAAGCGCAATTTGTCACAAGCATCTGATGCATTAGATATTAATTCACGCAAAAATATTTCTTTGTTTGAATAGAGCGAATGAATCATTAAATGCAGAAGTTGTGAAACTTCTGTTTCAAACTGCAGTGTTTCTTTCTTTTCTACATTACCGTCTACGCTATCGGTCTTTTTATCTGTTTTAGTACTCATACTTTATATCTGGTCTATTGGTTATTAGATTAAAATTAACGGTTTGGGTTATTCATCACACTAGCGATTAATTTGGCCGTCCACCACAAATGTTAGGTCTTCACTTGGTGAGGTTGAACCATAATCGGTCATATCTTCTAGTGTTACTTTTAAGTTTAATTGCTTCACATTTGGATTTTTTGCCAAATGCCCAACAATTGCCTCATCCGCTTTTACACCGAATGTTTTAAGTAAAGCTCGAATATCTTTTCTACTATTATCGTCCATCACTCTCTCCTAATACTTATTCAAATTATTGGGTCATTTTATGAAAAATAAAGGCATCTAGAAAATTTTCAAGTACCTTACGCGCTTGCTGGTATTTTTCAGCTGGTGCCAGCATTTCTTCTAGACCTTGGATATAGGTATCTGTCTTCTCAGGTTTCCCGCACTCTTGATAAATGGCGTGCACATGGCTGGGTAGCATTTCTAAATGGAATTGTAGCGCTAACGTTGAAGCACCATAGGCAAAACCCTGGTTTGCACAAGCCTCACTTGCCATAAAATTACTGGCACCTTCAGGGATTCCAAAGGTATCACCATGCCAATGCAACGCATCAAAACGAGCGGGCAGATTATGCAATCGCCTATCTGATAGTTCATCTGTACGATGCACCGGATACCAGCCAATTTCTTCATGTGTATTTTTACTGACTTTCGCACCTAACACATTGGCAATAAGCTGTGCTCCTAAACAGACACCAAGTACAGGTATATCTCGTTTTATTACGGATTCTATAAATTCTTTTTCCAATGTTAGCCATGGATATTCATCATCATCACCAACACTCATCGGCCCACCCATAACCACCAATGCATCAATATCATGAATGGAAGGCAAAGATTGATCTTCATACATACAGGTGCGTGACAATTCACATCCTTTCCCTACAAACATGTCTTCCATAGAACCTAATCCTTCAAACGGAACATGTTTAAGGTAATGAATACGCATAATTATTTTATTTACAGATAATGTATGTATTAACCGATCAATAACCACACAATAATTTAAAATTTTTCGTGTTCAAGCAGCCACTGTTTTCTTTTTACTAAACTTCCGTCGGCATCTCCCATAAAACCACCTAAACCTGCAGCACTGACAACACGATGACAAGGCACTAGTAACAATAACTGATTACGTCGACAAGCATTTCCTACTGCACGTGGTCCAGACCTAATTTTCTTAGCAATTTCCCCATAGGTGATTGTGCTGCCAAATGAAATTTTTCTAATTTGATCCCACACTCTTAACTGATAATCCGTACCCTGCTTAAATAAAAACGGTAAATTAAATTCTTTTAGCTCTCTTGAGAAATAAGCTGAAAATTGTTTTTGTATCTCAATTGCAAAGGGGTCTTTCTTTGATATTGCCCGCACCTGGTCAGCTACCTGATGAACTTCCGTAACAAAATCATCTTGATAATCTACCGCAATCTTGCCAATTGGAGTTTTTAAAATTATTTGACCCATGGCGAATTGTAACGCTTTTAGCGACAAGCTTTTATATCAGAAACAAAAACGCCTCGATAAACGAGGCGTTTTAGATAACTTGCCTATACAAGAACTAAATTTTTTCTTTAATTCTAGCGGCTCTACCAGTAAGACCACGTAAATAGTAAAGCTTTGCACGCCTTACATCACCTTTACGTTTAACGGTAACACTTTCAATCAGAGGACTATGGGTCTGAAATACTCTCTCAACACCTTCACCATGCGATAGTTTCCTTACGGTGAAAGCAGAATTTATTCCACGATTACGCTTGGCAATAACGACGCCTTCAAAAGCCTGTAAACGTTCGCGATCGCCTTCTTTTACTCTTACTTGAACAGTTATCGTGTCGCCAGAGCTGAATTCAGGCATATTTTGCTTTAGCTGCTGCTGATCAATTTCTTGGATTATATTTGACATATTCTTAAGGTACTTTAGTTTTGGTGTTCTTGTATATATTCCTGTAGCAAGGCTTTTTGCTCCTCACTTAAAAATAATTTCTCAATCAAGTCTGGCCGTCTAAAAAAGGTTCGGCCCAGCGCCTGCTTTTCGCGCCATTTCTGTATGGCCTTATGGTCACCGCCCAGTAATACCTCAGGCACACTGCGATCATTGATACTTTCCGGCCGCGTATAATGCGGGCAATCGAGCAGCCCGTCAACAAAGGAATCTTGATGTGCCGACTCATCATGTCCCAGCGCACCAGGAATATGCCGAATCAGTGCATCCAGCAGCATCATTGCTGGTAATTCTCCGCCGCTAACCACGGCATCACCAATGGATATCTCTTCGTCCACCTCAGCTTCAATAAGACGCTCATCGATACCCTCATAACGCCCTGCCAACAAAATTAGATCTTCATAGGCACTTAATCTCATTACATCCGCATGTTGCAATGGTTTTCCTTGTGCAGACAAGCAAATTACTCTAGAAGTACTATTTTTGTCTTTGGAAGCATGATCCTTGGCTTTTTGTATGGTTTTTTGCAATGGCTCATATTGCATCACCATGCCAGGGCCACCACCATACGGCCGATCATCGATGCGACGATTTGGGTCGTTTGAAAAATCTCTGGGATTGAGCACTCCAAGCGATGCCAACTTGTTTTCTATAGCTCTACCCACTACACCAAACTTTGCCAAGTTTAATACCATCTCTGGAAACAAGGTAATAACAGTAAAATTCATACTTGAGTTACATACTTGAATTAATAGTCTTTTTGCCAATCAACAGTAATGGTCTTAGTCTCTAAGTCTACGTGCTTGATGACTTGATCACGAACATATGGAATTAGAATCTCTTCTTTATCAATATCATTTTTCACTACCATGACATCATTCGCACCAGTCTCCATCATTTTCTTTACTTGACCAAGAGATTCACCTTCAATATTAAGCACCGCCAAACCTTCTAACTGAAACCAATAAAACTCCTCGCCACCCAAATCGGGTAATTCGCTTTTCGCTACCCATATCTCCGCACGAACTAATAATTCAGCTTGATTTCGATCATTTACGTTATGGAGTTTTGCAACAATGCCGCTACCGTGGAGCTTACCTTGTTGTAAGGTGAACTTATTGACACTGCCCGACGATCTCAATTCCCACTCAGAATAGTTGAGAATTTGTTCTTTTGGTCTACAAAAAGAAAATATCTTTAGCCATCCTTTGATGCCAAAAACACCCTGGATAGCTCCGAGTTGTATATGTGTATCTTGCTTACTCAAGATATAGCCCAATCAATACATGGGCAAAAGAAGTGTTTTGAAAAGTGAGTGCTTATTAAGCAGCTTCAGCTTGCTTGAGGTGACTCTTGATTAGAGACGCTACGCGATCTGAAGTTTGAGCGCCATGACTGCGCCAATGCTCAAAACGCTCCATCTCGATATTTAGCTTCACTTCCTGACCTCTAGCGGTAGGATTAAAATACCCGATACGCTCAATGTAACTACTGTCCCTGCGCTTGCGAGAATCAGTGACTACTATGTGGTAGAAAGGGCGTTTTTTAGCTCCGCCTCTGGCTAATCGAATGGTGACCATATATTTCTAATCAAATATTTACGTTATTGAGAGCCGGGCATTGTACGCAAATTTGGCCGAAAATAAAGCGTATTAAGCAGCAACTGTGCTGAGAATAAGAGATAGAAAAGCGGTACAGGCCATAACTAAACACGATTACAAAACGGGATATAAGCAGTTAGCCCAAACCAGGCGGCATCCCTCCACCCTTCAATCCTTGCATCATACGTTGCATCCCGCCTTTCTTAGAGAATTTCTTCATCATCTTCTTCATCTGCAAGTGTTGTTTGAGTAAGCGATTTACATCTTGAACTTGGGTTCCTGAGCCCAGTGCAATTCGTCGTTTACGTGTATTTTTAATCACATCTGGGAAGCGGCGCTCATGTGGTGTCATCGAGTTAATCATCGCGATCATTTGATGGATAGATTTATCATCACCCATACCGCCTTGGGCTTTCTTAGCCATTCCTGCGGCACCAGGGATCTTGTCCATAATTCCTGCCATACCCCCCATACTCATCATCTGCTCTAGCTGGCTTTTTAAATCAACCATATTGAAGCTTTTACCTTTTTTAATTTTTGTGGCCAGCTTCTGTGCTTTTTTATGGTCAACTTTATGCTGAACTTCTTCTACCAGGCTAACTACATCCCCCATTCCTAATATGCGCGAAGCAACACGGTCAGGATGAAATGGTTCTAGCGCAGTCGTTTTCTCACCCGTACCTAAGAACTTAATTGGCTTGCCAGTAATATGTCGTACAGATAACGCCGCACCACCGCGTGCATCACCATCCGTTTTCGTTAAGATCACACCCGTTAATGGTAATGCTTCATTAAATGCTTTAGCCGAGTTGGCAGCGTCTTGCCCACTCATACTGTCAACAACAAATAAGGTTTCTGTGGGTTGAATTGCTTGATGCAACTGAATGATTTCTTGCATCATTTTTTCATCGACATGCAAACGACCCGCAGTATCCACTAGCAACACATCTTTAAATTTAGTTTTTGCTTGTTCTACCGCACAATTGGCAATATCGATGGGCGCTTGGCTTGTGTCACTAGGGATAAATTCAACACCCACTTCATTTGCAAGTGTTTCCAACTGTTGTATAGCAGCTGGGCGATATACATCACAACTTACCACGGCAACAGACTTGTTTTGTTTCTCTGTTAAATATCGAGAAAGCTTTCCGATACTGGTAGTTTTACCTGCACCTTGTAAACCAGCAATAAGAATGACCACAGGAGGTTGCGCGGCAAGCGTTAACGATTCATTTGCATCCCCCATTAGATGCACTAGCTCATCATTAACAATCTTTATTAGCGCTTGGCCGGGCGATAAACTGGTCAACACTTCCTGACCTAAAGCCTTCTCTTTGGCATTCGCGATAAAATCCTTAACAACTGGTAGCGCCACGTCTGCCTCGAGAAGCGCCATGCGGACTTCACGCAAAGTTTCTTGGATGTTATCTTCGCTAAGACGCGCTTGTCCGCGTAATTTTTGTACAGTACTCGCCAAGCGAGTTGATAAGCTATCAAACATAGTAATGTGCCCTCATAAGAGAGCTAAATTAAAAAAAGGATTTGGATTATAACTAATTTCGGATGAAATTAGATTGCAATTCAATAGTGACTAGATAGTAATTATTTGGCCGCTAGATAGCCGATGAATATTGAAATCAGATATTGCAGAATTTAGCTGCTCAATAATTAACTCCTCTTTACCAGGCTGTAAATGAGAAATATATAATTCTGGCCGATGATTGAGCTTCTTCAAGTCGTCCGCCAAGGCATTCGGATAATAATGTTTTGCATCACGACCAATCGCTTCATCTTCATTAGTAAATCCACATTCTACAACCACTATATCCATACGTGGTTCTTCGTTTAATGCATGCCAAAAAGTGTCGTTGATATACGTGTCACCACTAAAGGCTATACTTCCAGTGCCATTATTAATGATATAAGCCGCTGCAGGTACGGAATGATTCACATCAACCATCTTCACTACTTTGTCACCAAACTCGATACAATCACCGGGTTGCATGGATTCATAAACAATCACAGGAGTTTCAGCGCTGGGTAATTCAAAAAAGTTTGGCCATACATCCCAGTTAAAAATATGTTTAGCTAAAATGTCATAGGTTTCTTGCTTGCAGTGCAACGTTAAAGGACGCTCCACCAGAGAATCATAAATCGTGTCTAACAGCATCGGCAATAAAGCTATGTGATCAAGATGACTATGTGTAATAAAGATATGCTCTAACTTCGACATTTCTTCAAGCGATAAGTCGCCCAATCCGGTGCCACAATCAATCAGCACAGAATCATCTAATAATAGTGAGGTGGTTTTATTGCCTAAACCAATACCGCCACTGCAGCCGAGAATACGTATTTTCATTAGTTAGTAATATTCAAAATCCTAATGATGCTATCATTGCTGACAGCACAGAAATGTCTAACCGATCTCAATTTAATTAGGTGTAATTGTCTGAGATAATTAAGGTATACGAAAGGTATTTATTTCATGCATATTTGGATTCTTGTGATAACACCCTCAATACACAATTAGTTACAGCAGAATTTTTGTTTGTTTATGTCAAGCTTACTAAAATACAGCACCATCTTTTTCTACGCAGTCACTTTTATAGTGCTGCTTTGGCGCTCTCATCGTCCAATAAATACCAATACTAATGACAAACGCGGTCTAATGCTTTGTCTGTGGGCAATTGCTTGCATTTCACATGCATTTCAGCTCTATCCTCAAACGTTCACAGATCAAGGGATGAACCTGACTTTTTATAATACCGTTTCACTTGTATTGTTTATCATTTCGTCACTAGTACTCATACTTTCAATCAGCAAGAAAAGAGAATTTATTGGTTTATTCTTATTACCCATTGTAATCGCTAGCATCATATTAACGATCCTTAAGCCTGAAATTCAGGTTGCCACCTCAAGCATAAGAGGTCTGCAATTCCATATTATATTTTCACTTTTTGGGTTTAGTGTACTAACCATCTCTGCTATTCAATCTATTTTGATATTCAACCAAGAACGACATCTTCGTAAAGCACAATTTGATGGCGTGACGGGTGCCCTGCCGCCGTTACATGACTCAGAAAAGTTTTTATTCCAAACCATATCCATTGGTTTTATTTTACTTTCTATTGCTTTGATAACCGGGTTTATGTTTTTAGAAAACATGTTTGAACAGCATGTTGTTCATAAAACAATCTTATCAATTTTAGCTTGGATACTATTTGCAATCCTTTTATGGGGCCGTTGGAAATTTGGCTGGCGTGGACAAATGGCGGTCCGCTGGACATTAGGTGGCTTTGCTTTTCTCATCCTGGCCTACTTAGGTAGTAAGTTTGTCCAAGAAATAGTACTGGATAGGTTTGTAGACCTTCCGATCTCTTGACAAATTTCCGCATGCAGCGGTTAATAGACCTATCTTTATTACCGGAGGGTCAACACGACCTTGGACGAAATCTCGATAGGAACACTACTCTTAGTGTTACTCGTATTATTTTTTTTCTCGGCTTTTTTCTCAGGCTCAGAAACCGCGCTAATGGCGTTAAACCGTTATCGATTGCGTCATTTAGCAAACAATGGGCATCGTGGTGCTAAGCAAGCACAATCTCTATTAGAAAAACCCGATCGGCTAATTGGCTTAATTCTTTTAGGCAATAATGTCGTCAATCTATTGATCGCTCAACTTGCTGCGTATATTGGCTATCGCATGCACGGTAGTGTTGGAATTCTTATTGCAAACCTTATTTTAATATTTGCAATATTGGTATTCGCAGAACTCACTCCAAAAACATTAGCTGCACTGCATTCCGAAAAAATAGCCCTTCCTGCAGCCCGAATTTACAAACCATTACTAACACTGATGTACCCGTTCGTTTGGGTGGCAAACTTCTTTTCAAATTCACTACTAAGATTATTCGGAGTAAAAGTAGACAAAAGTATATTAACTACACTTTCACATGAAGAGCTTCGTACCGCAGTAAACGACGAAGGCACAACCATCTCTAGCGAGCATCAGCAGATGTTATTAGGTGTACTCGACTTAGAAAAAGTCACTGCTGAAGACATCATGATCCCTAAAAATGAAATTGTAGGAATTGATCTTGAAGACGACTGGGATGATATTGTTACACAACTAAAAAATATCTCTTATACACGTGTTCCAGTTTATCGAAATAGTATAGATAATGTTGTTGGTTTTCTGCATTTGCGAAAATTCATATTGAAAATTTTAGATAAAGATTTAGAACGCGAAGATTTAGAAAAACTTATACGCGAACCATACTTCATCCCAGAAGGCACTCACCTTAAGAAATTATTATTTGAGTTTCAGGCAAATAAACGCCGATTAAGTTTAGTAGTAGATGAATTTGGTGACATTCAAGGCATGGTGACGCTAGAAGATTTGCTTGAAGAAATTGTTGGCGAATTTACCAATGATCCTGCAACCTATGACGTAGAAATACACCCTCAAAAAGATGGCACTTTTTTAGTAGATGGCGGCTCACATGTACGCGACATTAATAAAGCGCTGACATGGGAACTTCATGCTGATGGACCAAAAACGATCAATGGCTTGATATTGGAGCATATGCAATCCATTCCTGAGCCTGGCACCAGCGTATTAATTGATGGCTACCCGATCGAGGTTGTACAAATTCAGAACAATGCGGTACGTACTGTTCGCATCAGCCCTCGCTTACCTCAGCGCGAGGAAGTCGCCTAAAATAGCTCCCCCATTCGAGTGGCGCATGGAATTCTGCCAATCTAGTACAATACCGAGATGGCAAAAGAACTCAGCTATGTATGTACCGAGTGCTCTGGACTGTTCTCTAAGTGGATGGGCCAATGTTCTGATTGTGGCGCGTGGAATTCGATCGAAAAACAAGCCGCTGTTTTCCAAAAACAAAAAGCGAGTTCATTTTCTATTAGCGGTGCTGCAAATGAAATTCAGACCATCAATGAAGTTACTTGCGAAACACATGCGCGCATTAAAACCCCTCTTGCAGAGTTAGACCGTGTACTCGGTGGTGGCATTGTTTCTGGTTCAGTTATTTTGGTTGGCGGTAATCCTGGCATTGGAAAATCTACTTTATTACTTCAAGTCCTCAGCTCATTGGATCGTGAGCGTGCACTGTATGTAACAGGAGAAGAATCGTTACAACAAGTTGCACTGCGCGCTGAACGTTTGGGCTACAAAGATTCAACACTACGCGTGCTAGCTTCGAACAATCTTGAAGAAATTTTAGCTAACGCCATGCGCGAACGCCCCAGCATTATGGTGATTGATTCGATACAAACCTTATCCTCTGAAAAAACACCATCTGCGGCGGGTTCTGTTTCTCAAGTACGCGAATGCGCAAACCAGATTACACAATTTGCCAAACAAACTAACACCACCGTATTTGTCGTCGGCCATGTCACTAAAGATGGTGCGATTGCTGGGCCACGTGTCCTCGAACATGTAGTAGATACAGTATTATATTTTGAAGGTGAAGAAGGTGGACGCTATCGAGTATTACGCGCAGTAAAAAATCGATTTGGAGCCGTCAATGAGCTCGGTGTGTTTGCCATGCAAGAGACAGGATTAAAAGGCGTCAAAAATCCTTCTGCAATTTTCTTATCACAACGAAGCGAACACACCCCAGGTAGCGTGATCACTGTGACGTGTGAAGCCACTCGACCATTATTATTAGAGGTTCAATCACTAGTAGACGACAATCCTAGCGGACATGCACGACGGGTAACGCTTGGTATTGAACAAAACCGATTAACCATGCTCCTTGCTATTCTGCATCGACATGGTGGCATTGCCATTTACGATAAAGACGTATTTGTAAATATTGTTGGTGGTGTTTCGTTAAAAGAAACAGGTGCAGATTTAGCGGTTCTCCTAGCGGCCTATTCTAGCTTTAGAGATCAGCCACTTGATCGCAACTTAATT
>CALAJL010000021.1 GCA_937922735.1 uncultured Gammaproteobacteria bacterium
AGATACAATCTTATAACCACGTTCCATGAATTGATTAGCCATTGCTTTTGCATTCTTAACTACTTGTTGTTGATACTCTTTAAATTCAGGCTTAGATGCCTCTAAGAATGCAACAGCTTTAGCAGCAATCACATGCATAAGGGGTCCGCCTTGGGTGCCAGGAAATACTGCCGAATTTAGCTTCTTAGTAATTTCATCATTCTTACGCGCTAAAATGATACCGCCACGTGGGCCACGCAAAGTTTTGTGTGTTGTTGAAGTTACAACATCTGCAACGGGCACAGGATTAGGATATTCGCCTGCTGCAATCAATCCAGATACGTGAGCCATATCTACCATTAGTAACGCACCTACTTCATCACAGATATCTCTGAAACGTTGCCAATCCCATATTTTGGAGTAAGCCGAGAAACCCGCGATAATCATCTTTGGTTTATTCTCTTTCGCTAAACGCTCAACTTCGTCGTAATCCACTTCACCCGTTTTTTCATTTAAGCCATAAAGAACAGCGTTATAATTCTTACCCGAAAAGTTTACTGGACAACCATGAGTTAAGTGTCCGCCATGTGATAAGTCTAAGCCCATAATGGTGTCATGTGGCTCTAGTAACGCTAGAAATACCGCCGCATTGGCTTGCGAACCTGAATGTGGTTGTACGTTTGCATAGTCAGCACCATAAAGACTTTTTAAACGATCGATTGCCAATTGCTCAGCGACATCCACAAACTCACAGCCACCGTAATAACGTTTTGCAGGATAACCTTCTGCATATTTATTGGTTAAGACTGTACCTTGAGCCTCCATTACACGTGGACTGGTGTAGTTTTCTGAAGCAATAAGTTCTACGTGCTCTTCTTGGCGACGAATTTCCTTATTGATTGCATCGGTCAAATCGTTGTCAAAACCGGCAATAGTCATATCAGGTGTAAACATTACAAAGGTCTCCTACTAGGATGTTGTGAGAAGTTAAGGGTTATAATTTGTACGGTAAATTATAGCTTAAATATTTATATAAAAATTGGAAAAAATGGGTAGTTTTCAAGCGTTTAGCCTGAAAATTCAGCGTTCATCTACCGATAGAGATAGGAATATTACAGCGTTAAAACTTATATTTAAGCTTTGTGGACAAATAATCAATATCAGATTCTTCCATCTGATAACGCTCCCATTCTGCACTCACACCAAATCGTGAGTTCAAGTCATAGTTTGCGCCTAAGCCGTAAAATATATCCGTACCTCGAGATTGCCCAAGGTATTGTGAACCGTCATCATAGTAACTTGAATCCACTTCCCAGTTAAACAACCCACCCTTCATGTATAAAACACCATTTTCATTGATGGGATAACTGCTTATACCAGATAAGAATAATCCGTTGGATTCAAATTTCTGAGTGTTTGCTTCTGGAAACCATAGCGAAGATCCTGAAAACATATCATCAATACCAAAGGAAAGATCATCTTGGTATTCGAGCTGTAGTGAAAAATTTTGTGTGGTTCGATATCCACCAAATAATGAAAGACTTGGACTTTGATCATTATCACGGTTTTTATAATTCAAAATATCATAAGTAGAAAAATCATCATCAGACAAACTACTCGGAGAAGGTAAAACATCTTTCTTCTCAGCATCAACACCTATGTACCACTCTGCATGTGCACTACCAAATGCTAGAGTGATAATACCTGCAGTGAGTGTTGTTTTTAGTAGGTTACTTTTCATGGTGCTTCAAGTTTTATTAATCTTTCAGATTATATGTGATTAATTACATACATGATTATAAGGTATTTGTGCAGAAAGTAGACATATTTACTTGAATTAATTGACTTAATTAACATTTGGCAATGTAATTTTGACGCTTTTTGCACATCTTATAACCACTTAACCGTTCAACTGACTAGATGATAATTTTAATGAATGCGCTATATAAATATGTTGTATGAATTTAGCGGTAATTTATGCTAAATCTGTAGATTAATCCAGAATTTTTCGCGCATTTCTGAACATTTTTAACCAAGCACCATCCTCTTTCCATGATTTCGGTCGCCATGAATGTTGGATGCTACGGAATAACCGCTCCGGATGAGGCATCATAATCGTAATACGACCATCTTCGTTACAGAAACCTGTCGCACCTTGTGGCGAGCCATTAGGATTATATGGATATATTTCAGTAGCTTGTAATTTATTATTAATGTAATTTATTGAAATTTGATGATGGGCTTTTAAGTATCCCAGTGAGTCATTAGAAACAACCGCCCTACCTTCGCCATGCGCAACCACGATCGGTAATGTTGATCCTTGCATATCATTTAACAGTAGAGATGCAGATGGATTGATTTCAACCATTACTAATCTTGCTTCAAATTGCTCAGAAGTATTTTGTACAAAGGTTGGCCAGTGTTGTGTACCTGGAATAATTTCACTTAACTGCGACATCATCTGACAGCCATTACAAACACCCAATGCAATAATATTTGGGTTATCAAAATAACTCGCGAATTCGTTTTTTAAATAACTATTAAAGAGAATCGACTTTGCCCAACCACCACCCGCACCCAATACATCCCCATAAGAAAACCCACCACAGGCCACCAAACCTTGAAAGTCATGCAAGGTCTGACGCTTTTCTATTAGATCTGTCATGTGCACATCGATGGCGTCAAAACCTGCACGATCAAATGCCGCCGCCATTTCCATATGACCATTGACCCCTTGTTCACGTAATACTGCTAATCGAGGTCGAACACCTTTGTTGATAAAGGGCGCACTGGTATCTTCGTTAATATCAAATGATAAGTTCGCACTTAAACCTGGATTACTCATACTAGTATTAACAGCGAGCTCTTCATCTGCGCAATTTGGATTGTCTCGCAACGATTGAATAGCATGACTGGTGCTAGACCAAAGTTTGAATAACTCTGGCCAAGGTTTTTCATAAATTACCTTTTTATTGTTTGTGATAATTACGGCATCTGATTCATTTGGTTTGCCGACTAGATGCGTCATGGTATTTAAATTATGTTTAACCATAACTTTATTTATTTTATCTACATCATCAGCATAAACTTGTATAACAGCACCCAATTCTTCCGTAAATAAACTGGCAATCTCGTCATCACCTAAAGCATCTAAATAAATATCAATACCTACATGGCTGGCAAAACTCATCTCACAAACACATGCTAACAAACCACCATCCGAACGATCATGATAAGCATGAATTAATTTTTCAGACTTTAATTCTGTTATGGCTGCAAAAAAGTTTTTAATTAATGCTGTGTCATCTAAATCTGCTGGTGTTTCACCGGTTTGTGAATATACCTGTGCAATAGCAGCGCCACCTAAGCGATTTTTATTCGCACCCAGATCAATTAACAATAGACAAGATTGTTCCAACTCTAAATTAAGTTGAGGAGTTAATGTTTGGCGAACATCGGTTACCGGTGCAAATGCTGAAATAATTAAAGACAAAGGTGCGGTAACAGATTTACTCTTATTACCCTCTTCCCAAACACTTTTCATCGACAAAGAATCTTTACCTACTGGTATTACGATATCCAGTTCTGGGCATAATTCTTTACCTACTACTTGAACCGTTGCAAACAAATTAGCATCTTCACCATCATGTCCGGCAGGCGACATCCAGTTTGCAGACAAACGAATATCCGACAGTTGTTTTACATCAGATGCAAGTATATTAGTGATCGCTTCACAAATTGCCATACGACCCGATGCGGGACCTGAAAGTAATGCAACAGGAGTTCGCTCGCCCATAGACATCGCTTCACCCGTATAACCTTTGTAATCACTACATGTCACCGCAACATCTGAAACAGGCACTTGCCAAGGCCCAACAAATTGATCACGTGTAACCATTCCGGTAACTGTTCGATCACCAATGGTTATTAAAAAACTTTTCGATGCAACACTTGGTAATTGCAACACGCGATTAATCGCGTCCTCAAAATCAATCTCCGCAGTAACGAGCTCATTTGTAGTGTGAGAAGTTGAAACCACATCGCGTGTCATCTTAGGTGTTTTACCTAATAAAACATCCATTGGGATATCGATAGGCTTATTATCAAATGTGTTATCTGTTAGCAGTAAATGAGGTTCTGCAGTGCCATGTCCAACCACCGCATAAGGACAACGCTCACGCTTACACAAGGCTTCAAATTCTTTTAATTTATCAATATTTATTGCAAGCACATAACGTTCTTGAGCTTCATTACACCAAATTTCTTTTGGTGACATTCCAGGTTCCGCATTTGGAATATTTCTAATTTCAAAACTGCCACCCAAATCAGCATCGTGAATGAGTTCAGGAATCGCATTAGATAATCCCCCCGCACCAACATCATGTATCGATATAATTGGACTTTCTTTGCCACGGACAACACACTGCTCAATGACTTCTTGACAACGCCGCTCCATTTCAGCATTGCCACGTTGAACAGATGCAAAATCTAAATCCTCAGAACTTGTACCACTTGCCATCGAAGAAGCTGCCCCACCACCAAGACCTATCAACATGGCAGGGCCACCTAAAACAACAATGGGTGTGCCATCAGGAAACTTCTCTTTTAATACATGCTCTTTTCTAACATTACCCAAGCCACCTGCGATCATTATAGGTTTGTGATAACCACGAATATCACTATGGTCATGTTGCGCCGACGCATCTAACTCCAAGGTTCTAAAGTAACCAAGAATATTGGGTCGACCAAATTCGTTATTAAAAGAGGCTGCGCCAATTGGCCCTTCTTTCATAATATCTAAAGCAGAAACAATCCGTTCCGGTTTACCATATTCAAATTCCCAAGGTTGAAGTCTCTCAGGTAAATGTAAATTCGAAACCGAAAAACCACATAAACCTGCTTTAGGTTTACTGCCACGCCCTACTGCGCCTTCATCACGAATTTCTCCACCTGAACCTGTTGCAGCACCGGGGAAAGGAGAGATTGCAGTAGGATGATTATGTGTTTCTACTTTCATTAAAATATGCACATCTTCATCATGAAATTGATACTGATGCGTTAAAGGATCAGTATGAAAACGCGTTGCAGTATGACCCACCATCACGGCAGCATTATCACTGTATGCTGATAAGATATTTTCAGGAGAATGTTTATAAGTATTCCTAATCATGCCAAACAAGGTTTCTTCTTTAGCTTGGCCATCTACCACCCAACTTGCATTAAATATTTTGTGGCGACAATGTTCAGAATTAGCTTGAGCAAACATCATCAACTCAACATCCGTAGGCGAACGGCCCAGCTGGCTATACTTCTCAATTAAGTAATCTATTTCATCTTCTGCAAGCGCCAACCCCATATCTTGGTTTGCATCTAACAATGCTTCTTTAGGGTTACTATCTAAATTAACTTCTTGCAGTTTACGTTTAGCTTCCTCATTGAATATAAGTGTCGCTTTATCTACATCAAATAAAACGGATTCAGTCATTCGGTCATGCAGTAAATCTGCAATGTGTTGGGTTGCACTTTTATCCTCAGCATTTTTTAACGAAAACTCATATAAGGTTCCGCGCTCAATTCGCACTATTTGAGTGAGCCCACAATTATGAGCAATATCAGTGGCTTTAGAAGACCATGGAGAAATGGTTCCAAAGCGTGGAATAACTAAAACTTGTAAGTCCGCAGCACGGGTAGAGCTTGAAGAAGATGTATATGACAGTAATGCTTCTAATTTAGAGCGCTCGCAAGCATCTAAATCAGTATTGGTCTGGATAAAATGAACAAATTTGGCAGAAAACCCTCCAATATTTGAAGAAATACTCTCTATTTGGCGCTGTAATGAATCAGATCTAAATTGAGATAACGCATGACCGCCGTCGATGATCAACATGAAAATGCAGTGCCTTTTTGTGTTTGATAAAGGGCTATAAGAAAGGCGTGAATCATAACGAAAATAAACGGTCTAATCATTAAGATAATGGTGCTATCGAGGTACAGCCCTAGTGGATGTATATATAGTATAATTATTCCGTTTTATGTCCTATCTCGGATATTTCGAGTAGATATTTTGAGAAAATGGGGGCGACTTGGTTTCGACGTGGATTGCGAAACTAGAGGTGCATGCCGAGTATGTTAGCTAACCTCGTTAAACTTGCTGCAAACTTATAGTTGCAAACGATGACAACTACGCTCTAGCTGCTTAAAAACCAGTCTATAGCCGTCCGACCAGTTCAGCTTACGGTTCTGGACCCGGGCGTAACCTTAGTAAGCTCGTGGTGAAGTCTGTCTAGAGCGGATCCATTAAAACTAATCTGGGCTCCCCTCTATATGCCCTGTCGGTCGGGAGTATAGGGGCTAAGTTAAAGAGCGACTAAGCATGTAGTACCAACGGCAGAGGATTCGCGGACGCGGGTTCGATTCCCGCCGCCTCCACCAAAT
>CALAJL010000022.1 GCA_937922735.1 uncultured Gammaproteobacteria bacterium
TGGCGCACGTGCGATGTTACTAGAAACCATGAATACTTATGGCGTAGATTCATTTGCTGCGAATGTTGCAGCGATAGTACAAGGTAGTACGGAAACTACGTTCTATGTATTGGCCGTATATTTTGGCAGCGTTGGCATTAAACGTGTACGCCATGCTATTGGTTGCGGCCTATTTGCTGATCTCGCTGGAATTACTGCAGCCATCTTTGTCGCATATTGGTTTTTTGCATAGCGTCTTAACTCATGTCAGCAAGTTAACAACTAGACATCTTCCTTTAGCAGCTTTGTAATTAGCTTTTCAATTTTTTTCGCTCTTCGATCGCCCTCATGCGTTTCACCAATGAATGCGTCTCGTATATTGCCTTTTTTGTCGACAATATAGTAAGCAGGCCAATATCGATTACGTAGCGCTCGCCAATAAGCTTTGTCATTATCCATCATCACTGGATGATGTAATTCAAACTCTTCAATTTTCTTAAGCACATTGTTGCGCTCCTTCTCATGAGCAAACTCAGGTGTGTGAATACCCACTACTGTGAAATCTTGGTCTGCAAATTTTGCCTCTACACTTCTCAACCACGGAAAAGAGTTATAACAATTCCAACATCCATAAGTCCAAACATCAATCAACACTACTTTGCCACGTAAATTTTCTGAACGTAATGGCTTTGAATTAAACCATGCATTTTCATCAACCTGTGTGAATTCAGGCATGGTAGCGGGCGGATTGATTTTTGCTGCATATACTACCGTGCTTATAAACAACAAAAGAATTAATAAAGTTAAAAAATGTAGTTTTTTATTTAGCATTTTTGTAATCATAATCCACCTCAAGTTTATAACTCTACGAGTACACGACCTCGTATTTCATTATTTAAAAGCTTTTCAAATATTTCTGGTAAGCTTTCTAGCTTTACAGTTTGTGTTTTAATTTTTGCGATATGCTGCGGATGCAAATCGTCACCGAGTCGATTCCATATTATTTTTCTAAGTGGTTGTGGGCAATTAGATGAACTTACCCCTAACAAGTTCACACCGCGAATAATAAATGGCATCGCTGAAAGCTCAAATTTAACTCCCCCTGCAATCCCTACACTTACCACATTACCCCATGGTTTACTTGCTCTAACCAAAGCGCTCAATGTATCACCACCCACATTATCTATCGCACCGGCCCAACGAGTTTTTTCTAATACATTTTCACCTATTTTTATTTTTTCTCGCGAAACCACTTTGCTCGCGCCTAATTCATACAAATAATCATGCGCATCATCACTACCTGTAACCGCAACCGTTTCATAACCCAGCTTATGCAATAAATCGATAGCAAAACTACCTACGCCACCACTCGCACCTGTGACCACAATGGGGCCATCTTCCACTTGCTGATTATTTTGTTGTAACAAATGAATACTAAGCGCTGCTGTGAATCCTGCAGTTCCGATAATCATCGCTTGGGCAAGTGTGAGACCTGTTGGCAATAGCACAACCCAATCTGCAGGCACACGGGCAAATTCTGCATAACCGCCATCATGAACTTCACTTAAACCACTACCATTAACGATCACCTGATCACCTTGTGAGTAATCACCACTAGCTGACTCAACCACTTCACCAGCCAAATCTATGCCGCCCACCAAAGGTGATCGTCTTAATATCTGTGCCTTTCCTGTACCTGCCAGGGCATCTTTATAGTTAACACTTGAATAATTCACACGAATAAGAACATCGCCCTCACTAAGGTCATCAACACTTAGCTGTTCTATGCCAGCATGCATATCTTGTTGATCGGAATGAATGCGAAATGCTGGAAATTTTTTCATTTAATTAATTATAATTTACTCTTTTGAAAGCATTTTGAATGAGTTCATTGCATGCATTAGCGTATCTTCATCTTGTTTAGCAAGAAAGTTGAAATGACCCATTTTTCTACCAAGGCGAGCCTCATGTTTACCATATAAATGTAATTTTATATTGTCATTCAAAATACATGGCCAATCAGGTTGCTGTCCTTTAGCATCCCAAAGGTCACCGAGTACATTGACCATCGTTACGGCACTATGTGCAACAGGGTTACCTAATGGTAGTCCACATATGGCTCTAACTTGTTGCTCAAACTGCGAGGTATAACAAGCATCCATTGTGTAATGGCCACTATTATGTGTACGCGGTGCCATTTCATTAAAAAATAAATTGTCATCAGCATCAATAAAAAATTCAACCGCCAGCACACCATAATAATCTAACTCCTCTGCAATTTTTTGTGCGTAGGTCTTAGCTAAACTCTGAATTTTTTCATTTACTTTGGCAGGTACCGTGCTGGTAAACAGTATGCCGTCTCGATGTACATTCTCTGCAACAGGAAAAAAACTAAGCTCTTTTGCTGTAGAGCGTGCAAGTACAACCGAAATTTCAGATTTAAGTGTTATTCTCTTCTCTAGTACACATTCAACATTACCTAGTGCATTCCATTGCTCCATTCCATTTTGCATGGTTTTAACGACAGCTTGCCCTTTCCCATCATAGCCCAGTCGAGTGGTTTTTAAGATCATTGGTGCATTAATTTCACTAAATGCTTTTTCTATATCTTGCTCACTATTCACAGCTTGAAAGGGAGTAGGCGGAATACTTAATGATTGTGCGAATCGCTTTTCTTTAATGCGGTCTTGTGCAAGCGCTAATGCACGTGCACTAGGAGACACTAAACAATTTTCTTCAAGATGCTCAAATACTTCAGCAGGAACATTTTCAAATTCCGTAGTGATGACATCACATTCTTGTGCCAGAGCTTTTAAAGAATGTGCATCATCATAATTGGCTTGAAGATGCAAATGAGCAATTTCACCGGCGGGACTTGCAGTATTTGGGTCAAGCACTATGACTCGATAGCCCATTGAAGTTGCTGCATGCACAAACATACGGCCGAGCTGGCCGCCACCTAACATGCCAAGTGTTGCGCCCGGTAAGATCATAAATTTAAATTAATTCGGAAGTTGAGTGTTTAAGACTTTCTCTGCTTGAGTCGCTCTAAAGTTTTCGAGCTTAACTTTTATATCCTCGTGATTATTTGCCAATATTGCCACAGCAAACAAAGCGGCATTCGCTGCACCAGCCTCTCCGATTGCAAAAGTTGCAACGGGTATTCCTTTTGGCATTTGTACAATAGAATACAAAGAATCCTGACCTGATAGGTGTTTACTGGCAACAGGCACACCTAACACGGGCACGGTTGACATGGCTGCTACCATACCGGGTAGATGCGCAGCACCACCCGCACCTGCGATAATGCATGTAATGTCGCGGGATGCTGCAGTTTCAGCATATTCTGCCATTAGTTTTGGTGTTCGATGAGCAGAAACCACACGCTTCTCGTACAATATGCCGAACTGATCCAAGACATCAGCAGCAGCTTTCATGGTGGGCCAGTCACTATCGCTACCCATGATTATGCTAACTTGTGGTTTGGCCATTTTTTGCTACCCCTGATACTTAGAGAAAAATATAATAAAAAAATAAGCCGGCATTTTGGCTGACACCGACCAATAAAACCAGCGTATACCGGCGTATATTAGAAAAATAGACACTTAAAAGAACAAAATGCTATTTGAATCCAACCTAAAATCATTAAAAAAGGTCTACCAAGGCAAAGTACGTGATATCTATGAAGTAGACGACCAGCATTGGCTTATTGTTACCAGTGACCGACTTTCAGCCTTTGATGTTGTTCTACCTGACCCCATTCCTAAGAAAGGCATGGTACTAACTACCGTATCAAACTTCTGGTTTGATCGATTTTCAAACAAGGTAGAAAACCACCTCAGCGATATCAAGCTAGAAGACGTAATACACGATGATCAAGAACTAGAAATACTCAAATATCGAAGCGTAATTGTGCGTAAGTTAAAAGCATTGCCTTTTGAAGCAATTGTTCGCGGTTATGTTATCGGCTCAGGTTGGAAAGAATATCAAAATACGGGCTCTATATGCGAGGTAGCGTTACCACCCAATTTAAAACAAGCCCAGCAACTAGATGCACCCATTTTTACACCCTCCACTAAAGCTGCAGTGGGCGATCATGATGAAAATGTGAGTTTTGAAAAAATAATTGATTTGGTTGGAAAAGAGATTGCCGAACAAGTGCGAGACTTAAGCATAGGAATTTACAAAGAGGCAGCAGAATATGCATTACAGCATGGCATTATCATTGCGGACACTAAATTTGAATTTGGTTTAGATGAAAAAAATCAAATTGTTCTAATTGATGAAGCACTCACCCCAGACTCATCCCGCTTTTGGCCACAAGACACTTATGTAGTGGGCGAAAGTCCAAAGAGTTATGACAAACAATATGTGCGTGACTACTTAGAAACATTAGAATGGAACAAACAGGCACCTGGACCAAATATTCCTCAAGAGATTATCAACAACACTAGCGCAAAGTATCTTGAAGCATGCGAGCGACTAACAGGAATCAAACTTTAAAAATAATAGGCGAGATCGATTTGAAAATAGTCATCACGGTGAAATGTACGTAGTGGGTCTTCACTTGCTACGTCACTAAACATCTGTAATTCACTCTCTAGTTTCCAACTATCACTAAATCTTCGTTGCAATTCAACGCGAACACTTTTGCTACTGTAGTCAAAGTCATAGAAGCCACCCGCGAGCAACTCCGTATCTTGTGCATCATTCAGCACATAACGTAAACCTAGAAAAATATCATCTTGAAACCCAGTCACAGCATCTTGTTTGCGATCATCAAAATGATACTCAGACAGCACACCCAAATCTGCACCACTCTCACTAATACCATAAAAAGTATATTCAAAACCACCTACTGCTGCGGTGAAATCACGCCCCTTTCTAGTTTGCAAAATAGATTCAAGTTTCAATGTCCAGTTACCAACAATAGTCTGCAAATCAATTCCTGTTTGATCTATCAAACCATAATATGGAACAAGGTCGACCCCACCATTTGAATTAAGGACAGGCTGTAATTCTGGTGTGCGTGAAGTACCGCTAAAATGTGATAAGCCTAAATCTACCGGCCCAAATTGAGTTTTTAATCTTACCGCCCAATCCACATGACGTTCTTCAGCACCAGATTCATATTCTTCTTCATCTGTATCAATCACCAAACTTGTTCGTAATCTTCCTTTTCGTCCAGGGAAGGTACGCTCACGAAAGCCAGGTAAAATATAAAATTGCACAACTCCCCAATCTTGTAACCAGGTCGTCTCAATCATAGGTTGACCTAACTTATCTTCAGTATCTAGGTTTTCCACAAGATCGGTCTGATTAATAATATCAACCAGATGTTGTGATTCTGTTACTCCCCAAAATACTTTAGCGATACCGACGCGCCACTCCCAATCACCCAACACATGTAAATAATGTGCTTCACGAATGTCCACATGAGAACGCTCCGGATCATTAGAATCTAAACGCACGAATGGCTTAAACGTTATAGCACGTAGTCCATTATCCCAATCTTTGTAATACTCAGGTTCAACAGCTAACGAAAGATCACCATCACGTTGATCATCAAATTGCGGACTTTGCCAAAAGCCGCGACCTTGGCCTGAAATATATCCTGACCAAACTCCCTTAGAATTTTCATCAGCAATTACTTCTTGAATTAATGTTAGCGAAACAACACAAAATATTAAACACAAACGAGAGAATCTTATTCTAAACACAGACATACTTAATGATTATGATTAATATAAGATTTATCGAAGTCTTGGCAGTGCATTAGGATTAAAATCACGCTCTGAAATATCTGTCTTGAGTTTATAATTCGACCACTTTAGCGTTGTCTCTTTGCCTGTTTGATGATTAACCATAAACATTTCATCCGGTCGCCAATAGTAATCTAGATACTCTTGATATCCTGAATACGTTAATGTCTTAAGCTTGGCGTCTTTGCGGTCATAAAACTCTATTTTAACCACTCGATACTCAGCTTTATCTATCCATCCTATCTGGCGTGTATACCCTGAATACTCATATTCCGGATAACGTTCGATCACATGACATTCCCATTCGCCACACGCTTCATCACGCAAATATTTATACGAATATTTCTCTACTTCTTGTGAACCAAGGTCTTCAAATGCAAATTCGCTTCCTACAAATGGACCGGATTTATTTCGCGAATTAATTCTTTTAACACGTTTAAGTGCGGGCAAGTATAACCATTGATCATCAGGTTCCAACCCATGACTATAAGTTAAAACCGCAGTGTGCTTTACATCTGCAGGACGGTCAAAAATAGATAAAGTTTTATCACCATCACCTTCTACCTCTAATGTTCGAGTACGAATATAACGCGTACTCTCTTGGCCTTGGCGGTTGCGCAAAGTCATTACCATTTCGGCAGTTTGCGTTTCAAACCCTGCATCACGTTTATCCGCAGCAATGGCAATGGCTAATCCTTTTTCTTCAGGTGTTTCCGCTAAAACATTTCCAACATAGCAAATTAAACTAATTGGCAGTAGCCAAATCAGAATCCAACTCTTCTTCATCTTGGTTCTCCTGTTCATTACCGCCACCTTCCAAGGCAATCAGTAATGGTGGTAAAAATAAGAAATCAATTATGAGTGCAATCACAATAGTTATCGC